>NZ_JBQKLA010000019.1:0-38979 GCF_052116465.1 Collinsella sp. Sow4_D11
CGGCGCGGCTGCGCCTATGGCACTTCAACATCATTGTCGCAGCCCCGACCCGCGGTCACGAGCGGGGGCTCCTATCTTTTTAGTGCCCTCGGATTGGGTCATAGTGTCTGTTGTGGAGGCGCCCTTTTTTGCAAGTGAGTAGACTTTTTGGCTTAGTCTGACCACGCCGGAACATGCCAGGTAAGCTACCTGCGGTTTTGATGGCGTCAAAGGCGGGTCTGGTTGAGTTTTGCCAAAAAGTCTACTCACTTGACGTTCGCGGCGTGTGGGCGGGTGCTTTTTCGTGCACGCGAGGTATCAAAAAGTGTCAGGAGCGCACCGTCTGCCGATATGCGGGAGCGAAAAGAAGTGTCGACCTGCGCCGTTGCCGTTGAGCGACGTGCCGTTTATAGAGATACTGAGCCTATGACAACAGCGTGCGAAAGGATTGATACATGGCTTTCCGTAATGACTTCCTGTGGGGCGGCGCAACGGCTGCCAACCAGTGCGAGGGTGCCTACGACGTGGACGGCCGCGGCCTGGCCAACGTGGACGTGGCTCCGCACGGCCCCGAGCGCTATGCGGTGGTCTCCGGCCAGCGTAAAATGCTCGACTTCGAGGACGGCTATTACTATCCCGCGCAGACCGGCATCGATTTCTATCACCACTACAAAGAGGACATCGCTCTCTTTGCCGAGATGGGCTTTAAAACCTTCCGTATGAGCCTGGCTTGGACCCGCATCTTCCCCAACGGCGACGAGACCGAGCCCAACGAGGTTGGCCTGGCCTTCTACGAGGACGTATTCCGCGAGTGTCAGGCGCACGGCATCGAGCCGCTCGTGACCATCACGCACTTCGATTGCCCGATTCACCTCATCAAGGAGTACGGCGGCTGGCGCAACCGCAAGCTCATCGACTTCTACAAGAACCTCGCGACCACGATCTTTACCCGCTACAAGGGGCTGGTGAAGTACTGGCTCACCTTCAACGAGATCAATATGATCTTGCACCTGCCGTTTATGGGTGCCGGTCTGGTCTTTGAGGAGGGCGAGAACAAGGAGGCCGTCGAGTACCTGGCCGCCCACAACGAGCTCGTCGCCAGCGCTTGGGCAACCAAGATCGCCCACGAGATCGACCCCGAGATCAAGATCGGCTGCATGCTCGCCGCGGGTAGCTACTACCCCTACAGCTGCCGTCCGGGCGATGTGCGCCAGGCGCAGCTCGATAACCAGGACAACTACTTCTTCGTCGACGTCCAGAGCCGCGGCTACTACCCGGCATATGCCGTCAAGAAGCTTGAGCGTCTAGGCATCGATGTGGGCATGACGGACGAGGACCGCGAGATCCTGGCCGCTAACACCGTCGACTTCATCAGCTTTAGCTATTACAGCACCCGCTGCTCTGCCGGTGCCGATAACCCCGATGTCGAGCGCACCCAGGGTAACGCCTTCGCCGGCGCCAAGAACCCCTATCTGCAGGAGAGCCAGTGGGGCTGGGCCATCGATCCGCTGGGCTTCCGCATCACCCTCAACGACCTGTACGACCGTTATCAGAAGCCGCTGTTTGTGGTCGAGAACGGTCTGGGCGCCAAGGATGTTGTCGAGGAGGATGGCTCCATCAACGACGACTACCGTATCGACTACCTGCGCCAGCATATCGCCGCGATGCGCGATGCGGTGACCGAGGACGGCGTTGACCTGCTGGGCTACACCACCTGGGGCCCGATCGACCTGGTGTCTGCCGGCACGGGTGAGATGTCCAAGCGCTACGGCTTTATCTATGTGGACCGCGACGACGCCGGCAACGGTACCCTCAAGCGTTCCAAAAAGAAGAGCTTCGACTGGTACAAGAAGGTTATTGCTTCTAATGGTGAGGACCTGTCCTAAGGAAGCTGAGATACTCAACTTCATAGCCTTCTAACCAAGGCGCCCGGCGAGTAGTTATTGCTCGCCGGGCGCCTTGCCGTCTGCGGATTTTGGGACATGCGGCCCGCTTTTGGGCCCGCCTGTCGGTACACTAAAGGGACTATGAGTACCCGCGAGCGACATATCGGCCACGCGGCCGCCCGGACCGCTCCGGTTGCGGATCCCAGGGGCGGCAGGCTCTTCGCCATGCCGCGATTCCTTGTTGGCATAACGCATCAGGTGTACCGTCACCGCGTCTTTGCTATCGCCGGCGCCATCACCGCGCTGTTCCTCATGCTTTTGGCGATCTTGCCGGTGCTGTTCGCCTTCGACCCCAAACTTTCTAACGCCGTGCCCGCCTATAGCGAGGTGTCCGAAGAGGTCGTGGATGGGCTCACCCATTCGAGCCCTCTCCCGCTGCTTGTCGCCGCAATTGTATTTTCGATTTGGGGCGTGTTGGTCTATCTGCGTTGTTTGGACTATGTGTTGCGCCGCCGCCTTGTTGCCATCGCCACCATCTGTGCCCTGTGGATGATCGAGGTCATTCTCAAGTACAAGTCGTTCACGCCGTTCTATGCCACCTTGCTGTGGTACCTGTACTACGTGCCCATGACGCTCATTCCGCTGCTCTACCAGCTCTGCGGCCTGCGCCTTGCGGGCCTGGAGCAACGCCGCCTGGGTCGCCGCTACCGTGCTGCGCTGTGGATTGTGGCCATCCTGCTTATCGGATTTGTGCTCACCAACGATTTTCACCAGCAGGTCTTCCGCTTTGACCGTACAAGCGACACCTGGAGCAACGATTACACGTACGGCCGGGGTTATTTCGCCTTCCTCGTGTGGACGGCCTTTAACTTCGTGGCCTTTTTTATCCTGGTTGGTCGGTCCTCGTCCTTTCGCATCCAACGTTTCTCGGGCATGGCGGCGCTCGTGCTGCTGGGCGGCGCATTCTTTGGCATCTCATATGCTCTGCGCGTGCCCTGGGCATGGAGGCTCAACTTTTCGCTCGTCTATTGCATCCTGTGCGTGGTGGCGATGGAAATCTGTCTCGATTGCGGTGTCATTCCGTCGTACCACGATATCGCCGGCATCTTCGACACCTTGCCGCTTGACCTCAAAGTTCTAACGCGCGACCTGCAGGAGGTCTATGCCACGCCGGTGTCAAAGCCAATGCCGGTAGGCGTGCGCGAGGAGTTGCGGAACCAGGAGCACGCCCGCGCCCATGCCTTTACCGTGGCGTCCGATCCCGATGTGATGTATCGTGCTTTTCCGCTGCTGGGGGGATCGGCCCTGCTTGCCCAAGACGTATCGGAGCTCAACGAGCTCAATCGCGAACTGGCACATCGTCGCATGGAGCTGCAACGCCAAAACGAGCTGCTTGCCGCCGACTACGACCTTAAGACACATTTGGCAGATCAAGAGGCCGAGACCTTGCTAGTCCAAGACGTGGACCAGGCGCTTGCCCGCGCGCTCGAAGAGATGTACGACTTGTTGAGCTCGCTGCCGCCGTTGACTGACGAGGAATCTTCGCGCGAGCGTTACCGCATGCTACAGCGCGCCAAGATGCTCGTTGCCTATTGCAAACGGAAGGGGTCGCTCACGTTGGCACGGCACGGGGAGAGCGGTTTTGACCGCGACCGCATTCAGCTCATTGCCAACGAGCTCGCAAGCGACCTGCGCACGATCGATGTCGATTGCGCCTCGATTATTGCCATACGGCGCCCGATGCACGCCAGTACGGTAAGCGCGCTGTACGACTGCGTGTATGACTTTGCGTTTTTTGCCTACGCCACCGATCATCCGGCACTTATGTATCACTTGGGCGACCATGACCGATGCAGCGTCGAGCTGCGCGCCACACTTTTTTCCAACGATGATGAAGATCTTTCGCAGACGCCCGCTGCGCAAGAGCTCGAAAGCGCTTTGCAAGGGCGCAACGTGGCATACCGCCTTGAGGGCGAGCCCGGTCAGCTGCGCATGATCGTCTTGATGCCGAGGGCGGGTGAGTGACGATGCAGATTTCGCTCATCCTTCCCCAAATCGTTGCGCTCGATGTTGTCTTTGCCCTGGCTGCGTGTCTGCAGACGATCCACGTCCCGCTCATCGCATCGCGCCGCTCGTCCTATAACCGTAAGGTGATTTGCGCCTACGAGGCGAGTCTTGTGCTTCACCTGATGATTTCGGCGCTCATCTTGTTCACGTCGTCTGGCTCGTATCTGGTGGCGCCGCTTGACGTTTGCGCCAGGGCAATGGGCGGAGCGTTGTGGCTCAATGCCGCAATCTTTGCCTATGGCGTGGTACTTATGGTGCACTATCGTCGTCCCGTCATGCTGGTCGAGCTGCTGCTTGTTGTCGCCGTTACACCACCGGTGGTTTTTGCCATGGGCTCGGCGTGGACCGTTGTCCTTATCGCAGAGGGAGCGTTCTTCCTGTTCCGTTCCATCGCGGCGCTCTTGATGGACGTCCGTAACCGCCAAGAGGATATCACCATGTTCTCGACGATCGAGACCATCAACGTGATTCCCGTGGGCATCCTGTATCTAGACCCGAGGGGCCGTCCGCTGCTCATGAACCGCTGCATGCGCAAAAACCTCGTAGAGCTCCATATGCCCACCGACCTGGGCGACATGAGCAGCACATGGAACGACCTGCGCAAACTTAGCATGCAAATGCCCGAAAGCAGCGCTAATCGCGCCCATATCGACCTTGATCGCTTTGGTAGGGATCGCGCCGTGGTCGAGATCTCTCCTTCCGAGATTCGTCTGTTCGTGCGTGACTCCGTTACGGTCTCGAGCCGTCCGTTCGAGCGCGTCGTCGGCCTGGACGTGACGGAATACGCACATGCCTACGACCGTCTGGCGCAAGCCAACCACCTGCTTGAGCGTGCTGGCCAAGAGCTCCAGGCCCAGATCGAAGAAGCCAAAAAGGTTGCCGACAATGCGGCCTACCTACGTATGCGTGCCCGCGTTCACGATGTGATCGGCCAGCGCCTGTCCATTCTTCATCGCTATTTGGAGGAGGGACGTCTGGATGATGAGTCGCTCGAGCAGATTGACCCGTTGCTGCGCTCAATCGCCGCCGATTTGCGCAGTGGCGGTGCCAGCGAGCCTGCAGAGCAGCTGAGCGATATCGTCCATGCCTTTGGCTTGGTGAGTGTGCAGATCGATGTTGAGGGTGCGCTGCCTGAGGACGCACGTGTCGCCGCCGCATTTTTGCAGATTATTCGCGAGGCCTCGACCAATGCCACCAGGCATGCGCAGGCGCATCAGGTCCACGTGCGCCTGTGGCAGGAGGGGACGAATGCTGGCGCCGTCGCGCGCATGACGATTTCTAACGACGGGTCCCCGGCCCCCGTATCGTATCGCGAGGGAACGGGTATCCCAGGTATGAGGCATGTCGCGCAAGATTTGGGCGGCGGCCTGGAAGTCCACGCCGCCCAGCCCTTTACGCTTGCGGTGTCCATCCCGCTGAGCCCCAACGCCACGGTCCAAAGGAGAAGTTCATGATCCGCGTGTTAATTGTCGAAGATCAGGCCATTCTGCGCGAAAGCCTGGCGCGCTCCGTTGGCGACCAGCCCGATATGACCGTCGTCGCCGCGATCGCCGATGCCTCCGAGGCCTTGGGTATCGCGCTCAAGGAGCGCCCGGACATGATACTGATGGACGTGTGCACCGAACACGATTCAAACGGCATCGTGGCGGCGGCGCGCATCAAGGAGCAGCTGCCCGAGTGCCGCGTCATCATTATGACCGGCATGCCCGAGATCACCTTTGTCGACCAGGCTCGCGAGGCGGGCGTCGATAGCTTTGTGTACAAGAACGTCGGTATCGACGAGCTGTTCGCCGTGATGCGCTCCACGCTGGCGGGCTATTGCACGTTTCCCAAGCCGCCCGAAAGCATTTTTTCGGGCACGGCGGCACTCGACGATGTCGAGCTGTCGATTTTGCGCCTTGCCTGCGAGGGCAAAAGCCGCCGCGAGATCGCGGCCGAGCTGTTTATGAGTGAGGGTACCATCAAGCGTCGCATCTCGGAGATTCTGAGCAAGACCGGCTACGACAACATCATGCGTCTTGCCGTGCGCGCGGTAACGGAGGGCAGCATCGTTCCCAACATGGAGCGCCCGTAATCGATGCGCTCGCCGTGTTCCGGCGCCGTAAAGATAGGCCGCCCGCCGTTTTGCATCAGAAAACGACGGGCGGCCTGCTTGTGCGGCTGTGCTGTCGGCATAAAAACGACGGGGCCGCAGGATCAACTCCTGCGGCCCCGCCTGGCAAGTGCGCGGATGCGTCCGCCAATCCGCGGCTGATGTTACGTGCCGCTACGCGATGGTTGCGGTGTAGGAGGCGACGTCCTCGTAGGAATCGGTCAGATAGGCGTCGATGCCGATGGTCGTGTTGACCAGGTCGTCAAGGCTGTCAAGCTCGCCGCTCGAGAATGTGAATTCCTCGGTGGCGTTGGTGCCGGGCATCAGGTTAGCCGAGAACCAGGGTTCCTTCATGGTGCCGTTGACGTTGGTCTTGCCGGAGGGAGCGTAGAAGGTCAGGTCCTTGTCGCTCTTGTTGGTGATGTTGACGACAAAGCCGATGTCGCCCCATTCGTCCTTGAACTTTTCAGTGATGGTGATGGTGCACAGATCGTCATCGGCGACGGTGACGGCGGGGGAGATTTCGACGCTCTGGACGTCGTCGTCTTCGACGGCCTCATCGATCTCCTCTTCCTTCTCGGCCGCCTCGCGATCCTTTTTTAGCGTACCGGAAAGATCCTTGTCGGACTTCGTAAAGATAAGCTTGTCGCCTTCCACCTCGAGGACGAGCTTGCCGTCCTTGAGTTTCATGTCCTGCGAATCGCCGTCGGCGGTGATGGTTGCAGTGGTGGCGTCCTTGGCCTCCCATTTCAGGTCGGCGACCTCAAGGAACATGTCGAGGACGCCCGTGCCGTCTTCGTCGAGGATCAGGATACAGTTGAGGCCCCACTCCTTGAGCATATCCATGTACTCATCGGTGAGCTCTTCGCCCTCCAGGGTTCCACCCGAGAGTTCCCAGCTGCCGACGAAGTTGGCCTTGGGGTCCTTGCCGCCGCCGCTGCAGCCCGTCAGGGCAAAGGCGAGCGCCAGGACGCATGTCAGAAATGCGAGTACGGACTTTTTGAACGTTGTCTTCATGGTGTCCTCCTTTATCGAACGAAACCCATAGAAGCAAATGCGGGGGTGGCGGACCCCCCGCCAATTACTAGATAGAGGGGTTAGGGCCTAGGCGTTCCGCAGTTGCTGCAGAACTTGCCGCCGTTTTCGCTGCCGCAGTTGGGGCAGAACCACTTGGCCGGTGCCGGGGCGGGTGCGGGACTGCCGCATTCGGGGCAGAACTTGCCGGTGTTGGTGGCACCGCAACTGCAGGTCCACGTGCCGGCCGCGGGGGCAGCGGCAGGAGCCGGTGCGGGGGCGGGTGCCGGAGCCGGCTGTGGGGCGGCCTGCTGCTGTGCCTGGCCGGCGGCGAACAGCTGGCTGGCGTTCATGCCGCCCATGCCGCCCGCCATGCCCATGCCCATAAAGCCGGCCATCGCGCCGTTGGGGTTGGCGGCTGCCGCGCGCATCGCATCGCTCTGGGCGCTGGCGATGTTGGCGGCTGCCATGGTGGGATCGCGCATGACTGCGGCCTTCTGCAGGTCCTTGATCATTTGCTCGTCTTCTTGCGAGGCGGCGATGGAGTTGACGCCAAAGCTCACGATCTCGACGCCGCGCAGGTCGCGCCAGTCGGCGGAGAGAACCTCGTTGAGCGCGCGGGCGAGCTCGGTGGTGTGGCCGGGGATAGCGCTGTAGCGGATGCCCATCTCCGAGATCTTGGCAAAGGCGGGTTGCAGAGCGGTGAGCAGCTCGGACTTAAGCTGGCTGTCGATCTTATCGCGCGTGTAGCTATCGGTCACGTTGCCGCACACGTTGGTGTAGAACAGCAGCGGGTTGGTGATGCGGTACGAATACTCGCCGTTGCAGCGAACGGAGATGTCGACATCCAGGCCAATGTTGTTATCGACCACGCGGAAGGGCACAGGCGAGGCGGTGCCGTACTTGTTGCCGATGATCTCCTTGGTGTTGATGAAGTAGACGCGCTGGTCTTTGCCCGCGTCGCCGCCAAAGGTAAAACGGCTGCCGATATTGGCGAACGTCTCCTTGATGGAGTCGCCCAGGTTGCCGCTAAAGACGCTCGGCTCGCTGCCGGTGTCAAAGACAAACTCGCCGGGCTCCAGCGCGACCTCGATGATCTTGCCGTTTTGCACCACGAGCATGCCCTGGCCGTCGTTGACGGCGATGACGGAGCCGTTGGAGATGACGTTGTCCTCGCCGCGCGTGTTGGAGCTGCGGCCGCCGGTGCGCTTGCTGCCCTTGCAGGCCAAGACGTCAGCGGGCATCGATTCGCAATAGATATATTCCTTCCACTGGTCGGCCATGACGCCGCCGGCAGCACCCAATCCAGCTTTCAAGAGTCCCATGGTGATCTTCCTTTCTCGTCAAAGGCCGGGTGGTATTGGTCAGAATGGCTAATCGTCCTTGTTGTCCTTCATGACAACGGTGGTCTCGGTGTGGCTGAAGGTGTCGTGCTTCTCGGTCAAGTCGAGCTCACCGCAGTAGCAATCGGCGTGGGTGGCCTCGTTGGCCGTCTTGAGCTGGCCTACCAGCAGCACGTCTCCGATGATTACGATGATCAGCGGCGCGACGATGTTGATGAGGATGCCCTCGATATCAAAGGTGAGGTAGTCCGGATTGAAGGCGTTCTCGCCCATAAAGAGAATCTGGGAGAGGACAAACCCGATCACAAAGAACAGCACCGAGGCGATGGCGAGCTTGGGCTTGGAGCAGGGCAGCTCGCCGACCATGCGGCCGGTTTGGCCGTTCATGGCAAACAGGTAGCTCTTGCCGTTCCACGAGGTGGAAAGCATCCACACGGGGAACAGAGCGTAGTTGCTGTCTTCCCAGGTGTAGTCGAGCTGCTTGCTTTCTACCGTGGCGTCGTCATATTCGTCGACGACGGTCTCGCGCAGGGCCGAAATCGTACTTTCTTCCATACGACGCTCGGCGCGCGCCTTGCAGGTCTCGCAATCCTCATCGTAGCGGTTGGCGATGTAGCCGGGCATATACGCGACCGAGAACGGGCGCAGCGCATCGTAGTCAAACGGCTCGATGGCATCCATATGGCCGTCGGGCATCTTGGACGATCCGTCGACGGGCACGCGCTCAAACGAGATTTTGCCCTTACGGTAGGCGTCGTAGTGGTCGGTGGTCGTGACGGTGCGGTCGGATTCCTCGGTCACGGTCTCGTTGGTCGCATCAAAGTGCACTTCGCCGTCCACGCGGGCGCCGTAGAGCCAAAACGGCACGTAAACGCCTTGGACCTCGTCGATGTGGTTGCCGGTGACAAAGCTCTTGGGCAGCAGGATTTTGCCCTTGTAGTGCTCTTTGAGTGCTGCCATAACATCATCGCGCCCGAGCTTAAACGGAATCACCAGGTCGGGTGAGAAGTCGCCCGAGAGCTGGCCGGGCGCCACGGCGGAGTTGCCGCAGTATGGGCAGGTGGTAACGGCGACGGTGCCGTCCGAGACCAGCTCGGCGCCGCACGACGAGCAGATGTAGCCGGCGTTTTGGGCCAGATCCTGCACGGCATCGTCGACAGCAGGTTTGGGGGCCGCGGCTGCGGCATCGGCTTTGGCATCTGCCTTGTCCTGGCGCTCGCGATAGAGGGCCTCGACTTCTTCGACTTCAAAACGCGAATCGCAGTAGTCGCAGACAAGCTTTTGTTCGGCACTGGCAAAGTGAAGGGGGCCGCCACACGCGGGGCACTGATAGTTGACACTCTCGAAGGCCATGATCGGTCCTTTCCGTGCCTGAGGCTATGCGCCGATGGCGCCGCCGCAGTATTCGCAGCGTCCACTGGCATCGGGAATGGTGGTTGCACCGCAGAAGGGGCAGGTGACCGCGGTCTTGGGGGCCTTGGCGGCCACGACGCTGTCGCGTGTCTCCTGACGCAGCTGTACCAGCGCATCGCGGACTTCGGTTGCCTGGCGCTTGGCCTCGCGATATTCGATGGAGCCACGCTGATCGATGGTGGAGTCGTTCACGCGCAGGTTGATCTCGGTAAAGTACGGCGTGTTGACGTGGATGGTCAGGTTAAAGTCGTAATCCAGGTCGTAGCGCGGCGGGTTGTAGCTCTCGCGCTCGCCGTCCTTGGTCTCGCGATAGATCTCGGTGCGATGCTCGTCGATATCCATATCGCAGCCGAGTACCTGTGAGAACTCGATGATGTCGGGATTGGCGTCGCGCCAGCGGCTCTGCGAAGTGATGATCAGCAGGCCCGCGTCCTCATCGAGCATGATGTTGGTGCGCCCGGCAGAGAGCGTGCGCGTGGGGTTGAACGAGGCCAGGCGCTCGGCGTTGGCCTCGCGGTAGGCGAGTTGCTCGCGGATATCGTCCGCGGTGCTGGAGCGCCAACCACTAAAGAAGGGGGAGAGCTTGCCTGCGCACTCTTTGCACAGGTAGCCTTCGTTGATTTTGGTCTTTCCCAAAAGCCCCAGTTCGGTACCGCAAATCGCGCACTCTTTCTTCTCGAACATCTTGTCAAAGAAGCCCATAGCTGCCTCCCATCAACAGGTAGCGTGTGTCGCTTTTGATGATGGGTGAGCGCGCGATCTTTCACGATACCCAGACGGCTCAAGGAGTCTCCACAACTGGGACACATGGCCCATTTTCGGCCACTCATTGGGGACGTACTTAAATGAGTGGTAGTGGGAGACGCTCCTAGCCGAGCTAGAGGTCTCGCGTGTCCCTTCTGGTCCATGCGGCTCAAAATCGCGGCGTGATGTGGACGGTGGGGTCGAAATTAGCGGCATTTCGAGCCTGGCTTCGATATTGAGACTGGTTCTTTATTAAAATGGAATTCCAGACAATTGAGCGGCTGGGGGTTAACCATGAGGGGCATGGGAGACACAACCGCATATTTGCGTCGGGGCATTCGGGAGATTATATGCCTGGCGCTGTTCTTCTTCACGTTTTTGGCGTGCGAGTATCTCTTTGATACTCGCATGGCCGAGCTCGTGTCTCCGAACGAGGTCGTTATTTATGAGAGCCTTGTCCTCGGCGCGAGCGTGATTGGCTTTTTTGTGCGTCCCGTTCTGTACTATCGCCGTCCCCATGCCATCGATGCAACGAGTGACGTCACGGGTGTTTTGCTGGTAGCGGCATTCCTGCTGTTGATTATGGCGGTTCGGACTGAGGTGGTAATCGCCGGCGGTTTGGTGGCGTGCTGCGCGCTGGGCTACTGCGGATCGACTGCCCATGCAAACTTTGCGCGGCGCTTTGCGCGGACGCCCTGCTTGGCGCGCGCCGCCGCACTTTCTTACGCCATGGGCGTTCTGGTGCAGGTCTTCAACCATATGGTGATGCCTGCCGGCATTCCTCAGCAGGCTGTTCTGGTTGTCTGTACGATCGCGCAGGTAGCGTTGCTACACGGTGTCCGACGCGCCAAACTGCGCGACGAGTCCGATCCCAACTTTGAACCCAGTGTTGCCGGGCTTTCGGTAGATGCCTTGGAATATGGCGCCAAGTGGCATGACGATCCCGAGGCAAAGGCGGCATTCCGCCGCGCCGTAGTTCGCCTGACCGTGGCGACGGCGTATCTTTCCGGCGTATTCGCCGCTCTCAACGCGGGCCTCACAACCCTGCATGCTACCGGAGCCGTTGATTTGGGTGACTGGCCGCGCCTGCTGCTTGTTGCGAGCTCGTTGGCCGCCGGCGCCCTATTTGACCTGCACGGCCGTTCGTATATGAATATCGGCATGACATGTGTCGCCATGCTGTCCACGCTTTCGTTCTTTGTGCTCATCATCGATGGTAATGGTGGTAACGAGCTTGCTGCCACGATTATCTTTTATCTGGGCTCGGGCTTCTTTGTGGTGTTCTTTACCACAAAATTCGCCGCTATCTCGCTCTATGCGCACTGGTCATATTTTTGGCCGTGCATGGGGCGTGTCGTCAATAACGTGTGCTCGATGCTCGTGACGGCGCCGGCGGTGGCGATTATCTCGAGTCAAAACGTGCTGGCTGCAGTCGGCGCGGCACTCGTGATGTTTGTGGGTATTGCGATTACGCTGCTGGGACAGTTGGGGCAACGAACCGATGATGCCGTGATGCGGGACGGGCTGGCGCTTGCTGCCGACAATCTTGGTGGAGATCTTGCGCCCGCATGTTCCGACCCCGCGCTCGTGGAGGCAGCGGAGCTCACGCCTGATGAGCGCCTCGATGCCTTCGTCGCCGCCTTTGGGCTTACAGAGCGCGAGCGCGATATTCTTGAGGCCCTGGTCGTTTCGGACCAGAGCGTTCAGGACATTGCCGTAACGCTTTTCCTTTCGCGCTCCACGCTCTATCGTCACATTTCCTCGATCAACAAAAAGACCGGTACCGCCTCGCGTGTGGCCCTTATCAACTTCTTCTGGTCCTGGGCACCCAAGGACTAGCGTATGAGCCGCCGCCCAGTTCCTTACTCTAACGGGGGATGTGGCTCCAAAGCGCACCCGCATCGACGTTTCGCCTGCGCTAAACTGGAAGGCACGTACGCGATTACGAGAGGAGCCCGCATGGAGGCTTACAAGCAAGAGTTCATCAAGTTTATGGTTGAGTCCGACGTTCTTAAGTTCGGCAGCTTTATGCTCAAGAGCGGCCGTCAGTCCCCGTTCTTTATGAACGCCGGCGCTTACGTGACAGGCTACCAGCTCAAGAAGCTGGGCGAGTATTACGCCCAGGCCATCCACGATAACTTTGGCGACGACTTTGATGTGCTGTTTGGACCGGCCTACAAGGGTATTCCGTTGGCCGTCGTGACCGCAATTGCCTACCACGAGCTGTACGGCAAGGAGGTCAAGTACTGCTGCGACCGCAAGGAGGCCAAGGACCACGGTGCCGATAAGGGCAACCTGCTGGGTTATGAGCCCCAGGACGGCGACCGCGTGGTCATGGTCGAGGACGTTACCACCAGCGGCAAGTCCATCGACGAGACCTATCCCAAGGTTAAGGCTGCCGCCGACGTCGAAATCAAGGGCCTGATTGTGTCCCTCAACCGCATGGAGGTCGGCAAGGGCGGCGTGACCACCGCGCAGAAGGAGATCGAGGCAAAGTACGGTTTCCCCGTCGCGAGCATCGTTTCCATGGCCGAGGTCGTCGAGACCCTCTACAATCACGAGATCGATGGCAAGGTCGTCATCGATGACGAACTTAAGACTGCCATCGACGCCTACTACGAGCAGTACGGAGCACAGGAGTAGTTACGGCGTTTTACCAAACGCCGTAACCGGCCGACGCTGCGCGCCGCCCAGGGCGACAATTTGTCATTCAAAAGGCGAGGCATGACCAGAAGGTCAATGCCTCGCCTTTTTCACGCCAACTTGTTCGCCCTGGACGTCGCTCGCTGTCCGTCCTCTACTTGCGGCGTTGTCTTGCTCCGAATGCGGCCCGCTCGCTGCCGTTGCCAGAGTAGCCATTGGGGACGTTCTTAAACGACTAGTCGTTGGGGACATTCTTGTTTGACTAGTCGTTTAAGAACGTCCCCACCGACTGGGGCTGGCAGATCGATCCGCTGGGCCTGCGCATCGCCCTCAACGAGATTTACGCCCGCTACGAGATTCCGCTGATGGTGGTCGAGAACGGCATGGGCGCCTACGACGAGGTCGAGGAGGACGGCTCCATCCATGACCCGTATCGCATCGCCTACCTGCAGAGCCACATCAAGGCCATGGGCGAGGCCATTGCCGATGGCGTTGACCTGATAGCCTACACCTGGTGGGGTCCCATCGACCTGGTTTCCGCCGGCACTGGCGAGATGCGCAAGCGCTACGGCTTCATCCACGTCGATAAGTACGACGACGGCACGGGCACCTATGAGCGCCGTCGCAAGGACAGCTTCTTCGCCTATCAGAAGATCATCGCGACCAACGGGCGCGCAGCGCTCGAATCTTAAAGATTGGAGATCAGCGATGCGCATCGAGCATGTGGCTCTCTACGTGCACGACCTCTATGGGGCGCGTACCTTTTTCGAGACCTACCTGGGAGCGACCGCGGGGGCGGAGTATCACAACCCCACAACCGGCTTCCGCTCGTTTTTCCTCACGTTCGAGGACGGCGCGCGGCTCGAGATCATGACCAAGCCCGGTATCGCCGAGGCCGATCCCGCGCAGGAGGCGCTCGGCCTCACCCATCTGGCGTTCTCCGCAGGGAGCGCCCAGGCGGTCGACGAACTCACCCAGCGCCTGGTGGATGCGGGTTACGCATGCGTGAGCGGTCCGCGCACCACCGGCGACGGCTACTACGAGAGCTGCGTCACCGCCTTCGAGGGCGTGCGCATCGAGATCACGGTATAGCTCCCGCGTCAGCGGACGGGGCGGGCACCGCCCGGTGCGGAACGAGCCCGCCCCATGAATATGCATGTACTATAGGTAGACGAGTTCAGCTATAGGAGGCAGCCATGTCCAAGATTGTCTTTCTGGACGTCGACGGCACCATCACCACCTACGAGGGCCAGATTCCCGAGTCCGCCAAGCGGGCCATCCGGGCGGCCCGCGCCAACGGCCACCGCGTGTACATGTGCACGGGCCGTAGCAAAGCCGAGAACAAGCCCGAGCTCACCGACATCGGCTTCGACGGCATGATCGGCGGCAACGGCTCCTACGTCGAGGACCACGACCGCGTGGTCATGCACCAGCTCATCACGCTCGAGCAGTGCAAGCACATCGTCGACTGGCTGCACGAGCGCGGGCTCGAGTTCTACCTCGAGAGCAACAACGGCCTCTTCGCGTCCGAGAACTTCCGCGAGGCCTCGCGCCCGGCCATGATCCAGTACCGCCTGGGCAAGGGCGCGACCGAGGAAGATGCCGTGAAGTCCGCGGGCACCTTCGCCGACCACATGATCTACGGCGCGAACCTCTATCGCGACGACCTCAACAAGGTGAGCTTCATCCTGTCGAGCTACCAGGACCATCTCGACTCGATCGAGGAGTTCCCCGATCTCAAGCCCGGCACGTGGGGCGGCAAGGGCGAGCACGCGCTCTTCGGCGACCTGGGCGTGAAGGACATCACCAAGGCCCACGCGATCGACGTGCTGCTCGAGTATCTGGGCGCCGACCGCGCCGACACCATCGCCGTGGGTGATGCCAAGGTCGACATCCCCATGTTCGAGTGCTGCGCCACGAGCGTTTGCATGGGCTCGGGCGGCGACGAGGCCAAGGCGGCCGCAGACTGGGTGACGGCCGACGTGGACGACGACGGCCTTGAGAAAGCCTTCAAGCACCTGGGCCTCATCGATTAGGCACCGCACGGGAAGGGGTCGAGATGTTTGGGCGCAAGCAGTCGCAGGAGGAGCCGGGTCAGCTCCATGTTGTGGTAAAGGGTGCGGATATCGACGGCGCCAAGGCGTTGGCGCGCTGGCTCCTCGAGCATGCACGGACGGGTGCCCTCGCGGCGCTCACCCGCCCTCGGCTCGCGCGGGTGGCCGAGGCCCACATCACGTTCGAACCCGAGCACGGCGGGCGCGCGCTTGCCGAGGCGGCGGCCATGGCGGCCGAGATGCTTTGGGTGGGCGCGCCGGTCGCGATGCTCGTGCATGTGGGCAAGCCCGGCAACCACGCGCTCTTCCGGGCCGATCTGGTCGTCGACCTGCGGCGGGCGCCTGCACGCGATGAGCGCCTGCGCGACCTCACCATGGACATGACGTTTCTCTGTCCCGAGGCCCTGCTTGTGATGCACGAGCCCGGGGCGGATCTCGCCCACGAACTCGACCGCGCCTACGCCGCGCCGGATGCCGGTGCGGAGGAGCACGCCGCCGTCCCTCCGCGCGCATGATGTCCGCGTTCAAGACAAAGGGGGAGGGCTACCAGAACGAGCATTTCCGCAGGTCAGGGATATGTTGATATACTGTTGATACCGTGAACGGTATGGAATCGGCGGTAAACGGTAATCACTTCAGATTCTCGACACACTCCCTACAAGTCATCTATACTTTCACCCGTCAGCAAGATTGTTACTCCTCGGGAGGCATCACTTGTGAACGTGGGGGCAGCACGAGGTGGTGCCCCTATGGAACACGAGATGCGTCTGGGGAGTTTTTTCATGCTCATCACCAAGAAGATCAACAACAACGTTGCCATGGCGCAGGACGCCCAGGGCAACGAGCTTGTGGTCTTCGGCAAGGGTGTCGGATTCCCGCCCATGCCCTATGAGCTTGAGGACGAGTCCTCCATCCAGCGCGTTTTCCACCATGTGGATAGCGACCTCATCGCCACGATCTCCTCGATCGCGCCCGAGGTCATCGCCGCCGCGCTCGACATCGTCAAGCTCGCGGCGGAGGAGCTCGACTGCGAGCTCAACGCCAACCTGTATCTTCCGCTCGCGGACCACCTGCAGTTCTCGACCGATCGCCTCACACAGGGCGTGGTGATGGAGATCCCGCTCGCTCCCGAGATCCCCTTCGTCTATCCGCATGAGTACGAGATCGGTGTCAAGGGTCTCCAGATCATGCGTGAGCATACGGGCGTGAACCTGCCCCAGGACGAGGCCTGCGCCATCGCGCTGCACATCGTCAACGCCGAGAGCGCCGGCGGCTCCTACTCGTCCAACATGCAGAGCGTCATGCAGGACGTCGAGGTCATCGACGGCATCGTGGCGCTGCTCGAGCGCGAGATGGGCACCTCGTTCGACCGCTCGAGCTACAACTACCGCCGCTTCGCCGCGCACCTGCGCTACCTCATCAAGCGCCTCAAGCGCGGGGACGAGTGGCGCGAGGAGGACGCGACGCTCCTCGACCAGATCTCCAAGGACCTCCCGCACGCCTACCAGCTGGCGCGTGCCGTGGAGGCGCATCTTAAGAAGACCAAGCACTGGAGGCTCTCCAACGAGGAGATCCTCTATCTCATGCTCTACATCAACCGGTTCCATGGGGAGGCGCGCGACAGCGCGGACGACCCGGCCTCATCGTAGGTGTTGATCGTCGGGTCGAACCCACCCGGCGTGAAGCATAGTTCGCAACGTCGTATGGAAGCTAGGGAGGAAACACATGGCAAGTAAGTACGACGGCCTTGCACGCATCATCATCCAGAATGTGGGCGGCAAGGACAACATCAACAGCGTCGCGCACTGCGTGACGCGCCTGCGCTTCAAGCTGAAGGACGAGTCGAAGGCCAACGACGAGGTCCTCGAGCAGACCGACGGCGTGCTGCAGATCATGCACGCGGGCGGCCAGTACCAGGTCGTCATCGGCCCGCACGTGACCGATGTCTACGACGCCGTGCTCTCCGTGGGTCACCTGACCGGAGCCGGCGAGGTCGATCTCGACGGTAACGCCGTCGAGGGCGGTAACGAGGAGCGCCCCAAGGGCATCCTCAACATCGTGATGGACCTCATCTCCGGCGTCATCCAGCCGCTCCTGGGCATGCTCGCCGCAGCCGGCATGATCAAGGGCCTGCTCGCGCTCTTTGCGTTCCTGGGGTGGATCACCTCCACCGACGGCACCTACATGGTGCTCAACGCCGCGGCCGACGGCTTCTTCTACTTCCTGCCGATCATCCTCGGCTACACCTCGGCTAAGAAGTTCGGCTGCTCCGAGTTCATCGGTATGTGCATGGGCGCCGCCCTCACCTATCCCGCGATGGTGAGCTCCACCGCCGGTGACGTGCTGGGTACCGTGCTCGCCGGGACCCCCTTCGAGATGAGCTACTACATCACCTTCCTGGGTATCCCCGTCATCATGCCCGCCTCCGGCTACACCAGCTCCGTCGTGCCGATCATCCTCTCGATGATGGCCGTGTCGCGCCTGGAGAAGTTCTTCAAGAAGATCATCTCCCCGATGGTCTCCTTCTTCCTGACCCCGCTTCTGACGGTCGTCGTGGGCGTTGCGCTCACCTACCTTGTCATCGGCCCGGTCGCGAGCCTGCTCACGAGTGTCGTCCTGCTCATCTTCAACACCGTCACGGCGCTGCCCGTCGTGGGCGGCACGGTCGCGGGCGTCCTCATCGGCGCCTTCTGGCAGGTGCTCGTCATCTTCGGTCTGCACTGGGCTCTCATCCCCGTCTCCATCGCCAACCTCTCCAGCCAGGGCTTCGATACGGTCCTCGTGGGTAAGGTCGCCTGCGAGATGGCGCAGATCGCCTGCGTGCTCGCCATCGTCCTCAAGAGCCACGACAAGAAGGTCAAGGACATCGGCATCCCGGCCTTCATCACCGGTTTCTTCGGCACGACCGAGCCCGCCATCTACGGTGTCACCCTGCCGCGTATGAAGCCGTTCGTGTTCTCCTGCATCGGCGGCGCCATCGGCGGCGGCTTCGCGACCGCCATGGGTACGAAGATCTTCGTCAACGGCTACTCCGGCATCATGGTGCTCGCGCGCTACATCGATCCGGCTCCTGGTGGCATGGGCATCACCGGTGCCATGTACGGCGGCATCGCGATGCTGATCGGCGCGGCCATCGGTTTCCTGCTCACCTGGCTCCTCTGGGATGAGCGCGCTTGGGAGGAGAAGGGCTCCAAGAAGAAGGCCGCCTAGGCTTCAACTTGAGCGCCCGGCTCTGAGTTGAGTCGACTGACGGGGCCGCGGGACGCACGCGCGCTTCGCGGCCCTTTGCCGGCGGTGCCTCACACGAGGTCGTTGGCCACTTCACGCTCCTGTCCACCGTCCGCGTATCGCATGCGCCCGCGCGGCGCAAGAAGGGATAGAATACCATGCTGCTCGTACTCGTAGGCATCGCGGCCGCCGCTGCAGGTCTTCTGAATGGCGTTACGGGCTTTGGGGCGAACATCGTCATGGTCGCCGTGCTCTCGCAGACGTTCTCGGTGGTGGAGTCGGCGGGTATCGGGCAGTCTATCTGTCTGGCCGTCACGTTCGGTATGGCGTGGCACTACCGCGCGCACGTGAACTTCCGCGCGGTCTGGGGACCCGTGGTGGGGTTCATGGCGGTCAGCTGGTCGTGCATCTTGGTCGCGGAAGGTCTCGACCAGACGCTCATGAAGCTCGTACTCGGCATCTTCCTCATGCTGCTCTCGGCCTACTTCCTCTTCATCCAGCGCGAGCAGGAGTCGACGGGCGCGGTCCCGCTGCCGGTCACGGTCGCCTGCGTCGCCGTGAGCGGTGCCTGCGACGGGCTCTTTGGCATAGGCGGGCCGCTCATGGTCGTCTACTACCTTATGCGCTGCCAGAGCAAGGAGGAGTACCTGGGAACGGTTCAGGCGTTTTTCAGCATCGTCACCCTGCTGGGGGTGAGTTTTCGCATCGTGCGCGGGATCCTGGTCGCGTCGCATGTCCCCTACATCGCACTCGGCGCGGCCTGCGTTCTTCTGGGCCTTGCTGTCGCGAACCGGGTCGTGGCGCACCTGGACACCGCCACCGTGCGAAAGCTCACCTACGGCGTGATCGGCGTTGCCGGCTTATATAATGCTGGTAGCGCGCTCATGCTCATGATGTAGCGAACGATAGCAAGAGATTCAACAGCGATAGCGACGGGGGAGCACAGCAGATGTCCATAGCAGACACCATGCCGATCATGATCACGCAGACGGTCGCCATGTTCGTGATGATGGCGGTCGGCATCGCGCTTTTCGAGTTCAAGTACATCGACAATCGGAGCGCTCAGCACATGGCATCGATCGCGCTCTACGTGGCGACGCCGTGCGTGGTGCTGCGCTCGCTCGCAACCCAGTCGACCCCGAGAAGCTCAACCTCGCAATCGTCTGCGCGGTGCTCCCGATCGCGTTCACGGTGCTCTCCGCAGCGATATCGTGGGCCATCTATCGCGATCGCCAGCGCATATCACAACTCGGCATCATGATCTCGAACATGGGCTTCGTGGGCATCCCGCTCGTGCAGACCGTCATCGGCGAGGAGTACGTGTTCTACATCTCGGTGTGCATCGCCGCGCAGGTGCCGCTCACGTGGAGCTACGGACTTTGGCTCGTCACGCAGGACAAGTCCACCGTCTCGCCCAAGAAGATCTTGACGAACCCCGCGGTCATCTCGGTCGCGGTGGGTGTGGTGCTGTTCTTGTTCTCGCTCGAGCTGGGCGGCGTCATCAAGGTCGCGGTCGACGATATGGCCGGCCTCAACACCGGTCTCGCGATGATCGTGTTGGGCACTTACCTGGTTCAGACCGACATCCGCGGCGTGATCCGCAACCCCAACCTCTACCTCTCGAACCTGGTGCGTCTCATCATCATCCCGCTCATCACGATCGCGGTGCTCATGTTCCTGCCGCTGCCCACGCCGGTGAAGCTCGTCATCCTTATCGGCTTCGCGGCGCCGTGCGGCACGGTCTCGGCCATCCTGCCTCAGATGTTCGGCGGCGACTACCGCTACGGCGCCGGCCTGGTGTCGTCTTCGACGCTGCTCTCGCTTATCACCATGCCCCTCATGCTCTGGGTGGGGCTCATGCTGCTCTAGGTTAGGTAACCCCTCCGGGCGACCGGAGTTGTAGCTTGCGCGCGTGCGCGCAAAGGAAAGGAGTGCGTTATGGGTATGTTCCGCGATGACTTCCTATGGGGAGGCGCCACCGCAGCGAACCAGTTCGAGGGCGCGTGGGATGTCGACGGCAAGGGCCTGTCGATTCCGGACGTCCTGACGGGTGGTACGGTCGACACGCCGCGCCGCATCACCCCCCAGCTCGAGGAGGGCACGTTCTACCCCAACCACGAGGGCATCGATTTCTATCATCACTACGAGGAGGACATCGCGCTCTTTGGCGAGATGGGCTTCAAGACCTTCCGCATGTCCATCGCCTGGACCCGCATCTTCCCGACGGGTCTTGAGACCGAGCCCAACGAGGCCGGCCTGGCGTTCTACGACAAGGTCTTCGATTGCTGCCTCGAGCACGGCATCAAGCCGCTCGTGACCATCAGCCACTTCGAGATGCCCTACGGGCTCGTCGAGGCCTACAACGGCTGGGAGGGCCGCGAGACCATCGACTGCTTCATGCGCTACGCGACCTGCGTGCTCGACCGCTATCACGACAAGGTCGAGTACTGGCTCACGTTCAACGAGATCAACACCGGTACCCGCAAGATGGGCGCGTCCTCGTCGCTCGGCACCATCCGCGGCTTCTCCGGCGCCCGCACCGACCTGCCCGAGCAGCCCCAGGTGCGCTTCCAGGGCCTGCATCACCAGTTCGTGGCATCGGCCATGATCGTGAAGTACGCCCACGAGCACTACCCCGAGCTCAAGATGGGCAACATGGAGATCTTCTCGCCCTTCTACCCGCTCACCTGCAAGCCCGAGGACATCCTGCTCTCGCAGCGTGAGACCCGCATCTTCGACTGGTTCTGCACCGACGTCCAGTGCCGCGGCTACTATCCCACCTACATGAACCGCTACTTCGCCGAGAACGGCATCGTGCTCAAGATGGAGCCCGGTGACGAGGAGATCCTGCGCGAGGGCACGGTGGACTTCTACACGTTCAGCTACTACATGTCCAACTGCGTGACGGCCGACCCGGACGAAAACGGCGCCAAGGTCTCCGGCAACATCGTGGGCGGCGTCAAGAACCCCTACCTCAAGGCGAGCGATTGGGGCTGGCAGATCGACCCCAAGGGCCTGCACTGGGCGCTCAACGAGATCTGGGACCGCTACCAGCTGCCCATGATGGTCGTCGAGAACGGCCTGGGCGCCTACGACAAGGTCGAGGAGGACGGCTCGATCCACGACTCCTACCGTATCGACTACCTGCGCCAGCACATCGAGGAGATGGCCGAGGCCGTGAAGGACGGCGTGGACCTCATGGGCTACACCCCCTGGGGCTGCATCGACCTGGTCAGCGCCTCCACGGGCGAGATGGCCAAGCGCTACGGCTTCATCTACGTCGACAAGCACGATGACGGCACGGGCACGCTCGCGCGCAGCCGCAAGGATTCGTTCTACTGGTTCAAGAAGGTCATCGCCACCAACGGCGAGGACCTGGCGTAGCGGATCCTGTCTGACGCGTCGCGCGCAAGGCGCCGCGTCGCACGCACCGCACGTCGTGCGCGCCCCCATCGTCTGGAGCCCCACGGCTCGCAGGCGGTGGGGGCGTTTTGCTGCGGGCGCGATGTGCTGCGCGCCGCACCGTCGTCCGCCAAACGGCCTCGGGCACGTTTTTGCCATCCAGGGTCCTCAAAAGGGCACGCGTTGGTAAAAACGTGCCCGAAGACTCAGTTGGCGGCGCGCACCGCGCCCGCACGGAGCGAAGAGGCGCGATTGCAACGCGGGGCGCATTTCTGCCAGAACGGGTGCTTTCCAGACCCCCGTATTGGTAGAAAAGCGCCCCGCGTTGGTTTTCGGGTCCAGGCGCGGCCAAGACGCGGGCAGGGCGCGATCCCTCAAGCGCCTCGCTGGTGGCCGCGCATGTCAAAACATATCAGCGACAACGTCAGCCTGCGGGAACAGCCGGGAAAGAGGTATCAGCATCATCTATAAGCCGTGTGGTTCGCGCGATAAAGGCGCATACTGGTGCCACGGTAGGGAAGCGGGAAGCACCGCGCGCGACGGGCGCATCCGCAAAGGCCAAAGCGGCTGCGCCCGCGCGGGCGGGCGGACACATGCATCGGACGAAAGGAGAACGAGCATGGTCAACGTGTTTCCTGAAGGGTTCCTCTGGGGAGGAGCCACGGCGGCCAATCAGTTCGAGGGGGCGTGGAACGTCGACGGGCGCGGTCCGTCGGTCGACGATCACTTCACGGGCGGCAGCGTGAAGCGCCCGCGCGAGATCACGCGCGCCATCGAGCCGGATCGCCTCTATCCCAACCACGACGGCATCGATTTCTACCACCACTACGAGGAGGACATCGCCCTGTTTGCCGAGATGGGCTTCAAGGTCTTCCGTATGTCCATCAGCTGGAGCCGCATCTTCCCCACGGGCGAGGACGCCGAGCCCAACGAGGCGGGGCTGGCCTTCTACGACCGCGTCTTCGACTGCCTGGCAGCGCACAACATCGAGCCCCTGGTGACGCTCTCGCACTACGAGATGCCCTATGCGCTCGTCGAGAAGTACAACGGGTGGGAGAGCCGCGCGCTCATCGACATCTTCGCGCGCTATTGCGAGACGGTTTTCGAGCGCTACCACGACAAGGTGCACATGTGGCTCACGTTCAACGAGATCAACTGCGGCACCTCCGAGATGGGCGCGCTGTTCGAGACCTCGATGATCCGCGGCTTCGAGGGCCCGGCGTCCGCCGTGGTCGTAACGCCGCAGCAGTGCTTCCAAGCGCTGCATCACCAGTTCGTGGCGAGCGGCCGCGTCGTGCGCCTCGCCCACGAGCGCTACCCCCAGTTCAAGATCGGCAACATGGACTGCTTCGTCCTGAGCTACCCGGCCACGTGCGACCCGGCGGACGTGCTCGCCAACGAGCTCGAGATGAACCGCATGAACTGGTACTGCTCCGACGTGCAGGTGCGCGGCGCCTATCCGTTCTACGCCAAGCGCTTCTGGCGCGAGCACGACATCCAGCTCGACATCCAGCCCGGCGACCTCGAGGACATCGCCGCCGGCAAGGTCGATTTCTACACGCTCTCCTACTACATGTCCGGCACCGTGGGCACGCACCCCGATCACGAGATGACCGAGGGCAACATGGCCATGGGCGGCAAGAACCCCTACCTCGAGAGCACCGACTGGGGCTGGCAGACCGACCCCACGGGCCTGCGCATCGCGCTCAATCAGATCTACGCGCGCTACGAGATCCCGCTCATGGTGGTCGAGAACGGCATGGGCGCCTTCGATACGGTGGAGGAGGACGGCTCGATCCACGACCCCTACCGCATCGACTACCTCAACCGCCATGTGCGCGCGCTCGCCGAGGCCATCGACGACGGCGTCGACCTCATCGGCTACACCTGGTGGGGCCCGATCGACCTGGTCAGCGCCGGCACCGGCGAGATGCGCAAGCGCTACGGCTTCATCCACGTCGATAAGTACGACGACGGCACGGGCACCTATGAGCGCCGTCGCAAGGACAGCTTCTTCGCATACCAGAAGATCATCAAGTCCAACGGCACCGAGGGCTTGGAATAATTGAGCTCCGGCGTTCCGCCGAACGCCGGACCGCCCGCCGACTACGTGACCACCGACGTCGATGACGACGGCATTTGGAACGCTTTTGTTCACCCGGGGCTTATCGAGGCTTAATCGACAATATGAGTGCCACTGGGGAAAAGGTTTTGGAAGGGCTTGGAAGGGCTTGTGATTCGGGCCCTCGCCTTAGCATTTTGGCCATTTGGCACTATAATCACCATAGGTATGCGCATAACGTTGCGCTTAATCAAGAGGAGAAAACGTATGGGTCTGTTTGATATGTTCAAGAAGAAGGCTGAGCCCGTGGCTGCCGCTGCTCCGGCCTCCATTTCTGCTTCTGCCGGCGCCGACGTGCTGTGTTCGCCCGTCAAGGGCAAGGTCATCAAGATGGCCGACGTGCCCGATCCCGTCTTTGCTGGCGAGGTTTTGGGCAAGGGCTGCGCCGTGTGGCCCGAGGACGACCTGGTCTACGCTCCCTGCGACGGCAAGGTGACCGTCACCATGGGTCACGCCGTGGGCCTGCAGTCCGATAGCGGCATCGAGGTTCTGGTGCACGTTGGCGTCGATACCGTCAACATGAATGGCGACGGCTTCGAGGGCTTCGTCAAGGCCGACGACGTCGTGAAGGCCGGCCAGCCCTTGCTCAAGATCGACCGCGCCAAGATCGCTGCCGCCGGTTACAAGGACTGCGTCGTCGTGGCCGTGTCCAACACCGCCGAGTTTGCCGATGTCGAGCTCGCCGTCGAGGCCGAGTCTGCCGTCGCCGCCGGTGACGCCATCGTTAAGGTCGTCCGCAAGTAGTCTGCGGCATCCAGAAGATGCACAAGGGTGGTCGGGTTATCCGGCCACCCTTTTTTAGTAGGCCGAGCAGGAGCATTTTATTGCAGGGGGCTTGCTTTATGGGCCATTCGCTCGTCAAATTGAGCCGCCCACGCTTTTGCGACGTAGGGGGTTGAACGGAGCCGCTAATATGGACCTACTGTTACGACGTGCGCTGCGCGGGAAACGCAGCGCCGCTTGTTTGGAGGAATGTCATGAAAAAGAAGCTGCTGCTTGCGCCCCTGATGGCTGCCCTGGTCGCGTGCGTGGTTTTGCTTTCCGGCTGCGGAGGGCCTTCGGTGGAGGAGCTCATCACCAACGACCTTACGAGTCAGTTTGACGAGATCAAGAACGGCGGCGATGATTTCCTCTCCGGCCTGGAAGAGGCTTCGGGCGACGAGTTTGAGCAGCTGGGCATCGATCCCAAGGAGTATGCCAAGAGCTATCTCGAGGGTTTTGATTACAAGATCGGTGATGTGACGGTCGATGAGGACAAGGGCACCGCGACCGCCGAGGTCACCATCACCTGCAAGTCCATGAACAAGATCGTCGAAGATTTCGCCACCCAGTATCAGGAGAAGATCGCCGCACTCGATACGATGCCTTCCGAGGACGAGCTGTACAAGATGGCCGGCCAGGTGATGGTCGACGTGACCAAGGCCGCTGAGACCAAGGACACCAAGGTCACCTTTAAGTATTCCGCCAACGAGGATAACGAGTGGTCTGCCGACGATTCCGCAACCACCGAGATGATGAATGCGATGATGAACTAGTTCGTTGCGGCGTTTTACCAAACGCCGCAACTGCTCGACGCTGCGTGGGCACCAGAGCGACAACTTGTCATTCAAAGAGGACGGCATGACCAGAAGGTCTATGCCGTCCTCTTTTCATGCCAATTTGTTCGCTCTGGTGCCCGCTCGCTACTCGCCCAGCACCAGCGCCGCGAGCTCTGCCTGGCTGTCCACCACGTAGTCGGCGCCGGCGGCTTCCAGCTCTGCGCGGCCGCGGAAGCCCCAGCTGACGCCCGCGCTCTTAAGACCGGCGTTGTGGCCGGTCAGGATATCGACATTGGAATCGCCCACATAGAGCGTGGTCGCCGGGTCGGCGCCCAGCTCTTCCATCACATGCAGCGTGACGGGTGCCTCGGGCTTGGGCGGAAACGCATCGACACGGCCCTGTACCAGCGCAAAGCGCTCGGAACCAAAATACTTCTCGATAAGCGGGGCCGCCGAGACGTGGTCCTTGTTAGTGAGCACGGCAAGCTGCACGCCCGCGGCACGCAAGCGGTCGAGCATCTCGATCGTGCCGGCATAGGGGGCGGTGTGGTCCTCCTTGTGCTCGCCGTAATAAGCCCTAAACTCGGCAAGCGTCTGCTCAAACATACGGCCGTCGCCCGCGTACTCGGCGGGCATAAAGCGCTCAACCAGCTTGAGCATGCCGTTTCCCACCTTGTAGCGGTACTCGTCAACGGCAAATGTGGGCCAGCCGTGCGCCTCGCAGGTATGGTTGCCGGCGGCTGCCAGGTCCTCGAGCGTGTTGAGGATGGTGCCGTCCAGATCAAAGATCACATGGGAAAAAGCTGCTGCCATGAAAGCTCCCGTCGTTGGGTTTCAAAACGCACCCCATAATACTGGGCTTACGCGTTGGGTGTGCTTGGAATCTGAACATCTCCAGGGATATCAGGTGACATCGCGCCACTCATGAGATTCCGCCCTAGCAAATTCTCGGCAGCTGCTCTCCCACGAGCATGTCGAGGATGCGGGTAGAGCCCCAGCCGGTGCGCACGCGCACGGCGGGACGGGAGCCCTCGGCAAGTGGCAGCACGCGACCGATGATGGCGGCATTCTCGCCGTAGCGGGCGGCGCGCATGGCGCTCAGCGCGGCATCGGCTTGCTCGGCCGGCACCACGGCGACCATCTTGCCCTCGTTTGCCACCTGCAGCACATCGTAGCCGAGCATCTCACATGCCGCCTGCACGTCGGGGCGCACGGGCACGGCATCTTCGTCGATCTCCATGGCAACACCGCTGGCCTGGGCAAACTCGTTGAGTGTGGACGCCAGGCCGCCGCGCGTGGGGTCGCGGAAACAGCGCGTGCCGGGCGCTGCGGCCAAAACGTCGGCAATCAGGTGGTTGAGCGGCGCGGCGTCGCTCTCGATCGTGCTCGAAAACGCCAGGCCCTCGCGTTGGCTCATGATGGCGATGCCGTGGTCGCCGAGTGTGCCCGATACCAGGATAACGTCGCCGGGGCGGCAGTTGGCGCCGCTGAGCGCCACGCCCGTGGGAACCTCGCCCACGCCGGCGGTATTGATGTAGACGCCGTCGGCCCCGCCGCGCTCGACCACCTTGGTGTCGCCGGTGATTATGGACACGCCCGCCTCGCGCGCCGTCTCGGCCATCGTCTGCACAATCTGGCGGAGCTTATCCATGGGATAGCCCTCTTCGAGGATAAAGCCGCACGAGAGGTAGCGCACGTTGGCGCCCGAGGTCGCGACATCGTTGACGGTTCCGCACACGGCGAGACGGCCGATGTTGCCACCGGGGAAGAACTGCGGCGAGACTACAAAGCTGTCGGTCGACATGGCGATGCGCCCGCTCGCGGGCAGCGCGACGACGCCGGCGTCGTTGCCTTCGAGCAACTCGGGCGTCCCAAAGGCATCCAAAAAGACCTCATCGATGATGCGTTTCATCATCTGACCGCCGGAGCCATGGCCCAACAGGACGGTGCTATCGGTGATGCTATGGGACATATCCAAAACTCCAATCGTGGGTGGAATTATATGGGTGAGGCGCAGCGTCGACCAGTCCGCCGCTCGTTAGAACGGCGGAACCTAATAGTCGCGATAACGGTAGTACGCCGCGCAGCTGCCTTCGGAGCTCACCATGCACGGGCCGACGGGGTGCTCGGGCGTGCAGGTGCGGCCAAAGAGCGGGCAGCCGCTCGGCGTAATGGCCCCGCGCAGCACGTCGCCGCAGCGGCACCCACGCGGCTCGACCGTCGCCTCAACGGGCACGTCAAAGCGGGTACGGGCATCAAAGCGCGAGAACTCAGGGCGGATGGAAAGGCCCGAGTTGGCAATCGGCCCCAGCCCGCGCCATGTGGTGTCGCATGGCTCAAACACCTGCTCGACCAGCTGTCGCGCCACGGGGTTGCCGCCTGCGTTGACGCCGCGACGGTAGGCGTTGTCGATCGCGGGCCTGTCCTCGGCAACCATCTGGACCAGCATGCAGATGCCTTGCAGGATATCGACCGGTTCAAATCCCGTGACCACGCCCGGGGTATCGAACTCGTCGACCAAAAAGCTAAAGGGCGCCAAACCCGTGATGGTGGCGACGTGGCCCGGCAGGATAAAGCCGTCGATGGCGGTCTCGGGATCGTTGGCGATGGCGCGCAACGCCGGCGGCGTGGTCTTGTGGGCGCAATAGACCGAAAAGTTCAAAAGCCCGCGCGCCTCGGCCTCCAAGATGGCAGCGGCGATGGTGGGCGTCGTAGTCTCAAAGCCCACGCCCATAAAAATGACCGGACGATCGGGGTTTTGCTCGGCAATGTCGAGTGCGTCGAGCGGAGAGTAGACGATGCGGATATCGCGCCCTGCCGCCTTTTGCGCTGCGAGCGAGGTGGACGATCCGGGCACGCGCATCATGTCGCCAAAGGTGGTGATGATGGCGCCGTCTATGTTAGCGAGCGCGATCGCGTGGTCGATGTCACGGTTGGCGGTAACGCAGACGGGGCAGCCCGGGCCGCTCAGCAGCTTGAGCCCGGCCGGCATAATGGAGCGAAAGCCATAGCGGCCGATGCTCACGGTGTGCGTGCCGCAGACTTCCATAAGGTTGATGCTGCGGTTGCCGACAAGCTCTTGAATACGATCGATGAGCTCGCGAGCCAGCTTGGGGTCGCGAAATGCCGAAAAGTCGATACCGGAGCGCGCCGGCTGTCCGGCCGCCACTAGTATGCCTCGGCCGGGTTGCTGGCCAGTTGGTCTTCTTCGGCCAGTTCGGTCATGGCGTTAACGAGCTCGAGCGTTTCTTGCGCTTCCTGCTCGTCGACGATCTGGATGCCAAAGCCGGCGTGCACGAGAATATAGTCGCCAACCTGCGCCGTCGGAACGAGTCGCAGCGACACGGGGCGCTCGATGCCCATCATGTCGACGGTGGCCTTGAGGCCGTCGTCGCGTTTGACTACTTTACCGGGGACGGCAAGGCACATATTGTTCCCCTTTTAGACGCTTTGCGCTGGATGGGCGCTCAATAATCCATCAGTTGATGGTAGCGCTCACGGGGTTCGCGGGCAAACGCGTTACGCCTGTGAGACGGCTGGGCACAGCGGTGTGCGAGAGCGAGCTACTGCGATGCGATCTGCGCAAGACGAGCGCTTGCGACCGCCGCCTGACCGTAGGCGATGCAGCCGTCATTGACGGGCACGGTATGGGGGATAAGGACAGTAAGACCTGCGCTTTTGAGCTCGCGGGTGAGGAGCTGGAGCAGAAGTCGGTTCATGAACACGCCGCCCGAGAGCGCGACGGTGTCGATGCCCTCGCACGCGCAGATCTCGCTGGCGATGCGTGCCGAGGAGCGCGCGACGGCGACATGGAAGTCGAGTGCGAGCCTGTCGGCGGGCACACCGGCTCTGGTTCCCTCCAAAAGCGCCGCAAAAAGTGAGCTGGGGCCCAGGACGAGAGACCTGCTCGAGGTTGCTTGGACAGTTAGTTCAGATTTGTACTTTTTAGAGTGGTAATGGGTGGTATAGATCGTCTGCGAGGACCCCGAATGGGTTGATTTGGGGTATCCGGCGGGCGTATTAACCGCAAATGAGGTGCCTGGAGAGCCCTCTTCGGGGTAATCTGAGCCAAAACCGTTGGTTAGAGGGTCTGTTTTTAATACAAATCTGAACAAACTGTCCAGTCGCAATGGGTCAGATGCGGAACAGCCGTCTTTATCGCCGGGAACATGGGTAATTTTGCTGCCGAGCGCGCGCCAGGCGGCGGCTTCGAGTTCGATGGCGGGCTCGCCTTCGTAGGTTGCCTGCCCGCAAATGCCCAAAACTGCAGCGGCGGCGTCAAAGAGACGCCCCATACTGCTCGTGCGTGGGCTGTTGATGTTCCGCTCGATCATCGTTGCCGTCACGCTGCGTGTTTGCTCGTCTAGGCCGTCCAAGAGCCGCTCGGCCCCCGGATGTTCAAGCAGGCCGAGCTCACTGAGCAGGGCAAAGGCGTTGCGGCGGGCGTCGCGCACGGAGGCCGCCCCGCCGGGGAGCGTCCAGGTGCGCAAATGCGCGGCGCGCTCAAAGCCGCCAAGGCTGGCAACAAGAAACTCGCCGCCCCAAATGGTCCCATCGGTGCCGGCGCCGGTGCCGTCAAAGGCGATGCCAAGGACGCGCGCGTCGGTTGTAAGCTGGCCCGCGGCAATCGCCTCGGCCATTACGCTCGCGATATGCGCATGATGGTGCTGGACCTCGACGAGCGGCAGATTGCATTTTCGCGCCTGCTCGCGCGCCCACTGGCTCGATAGATAGCTGGGGTGTAGATCGCAGGCCAAGGCGGCGGGCTCCAAGTCAAAGAGATCTTCCAAGCGCGTGCGCGCGGCGTTCCAGGCATCGAAGGTCCCGCCGTTTTCAACATCGCCGATATACTGCGACACAAAACAGGTTGCCTCGCCGTTCGTCCCTTCACGCGTGAGCGCAATCGTGGCCTTTTGTTGTGGCCCGCAGGCGAGCACGCAGGACGGAGCTCCGTCGAGCGCCGGCAACGGCAGCGGCTGGGGTGCATATCCGCGAGCGCGGCGAACGGGCATAACGGCGCCGTTCACCGCGCGCACCACAGAGTCGTCGTAGCGCGAGAGGATTGCGCGGTCGTTACCGAGCAACGCGTCGGCGATGCCGGCGGCAACGAGGTGTTCCCAGGCAAGGTTGTCATCGGTCTCGATGGGTTCTTCGCTCAGGTTTCCGCTGGTCATGACGAGCGCGTGCATACCGCGGGCTTCTGCCGCGGCAAGCAACAGATGCTGAAGCGGGGTGTAGGGGAGCATAACGCCAAGCTCAGGAAGGTTGTGCGCGACGGACGGCGCGAGCGCGTTGGGGGAGCCGCCGCTCTCGCAAACGGCTCGTCGGTGCAGCAGCACGATGGGGCGAATGCTGCCGGTCAGCAAGCCGCGTTCAACGTCGTTGACATGGCACAGGCGTTCAGTATCGGCAAGGCCGCGTACCATAACGGCAAGCGGTTTGTTGCTGCGGCGTTTGCGGCGGCGAAGCTCGGCTACCGTCTTCTCGTTGGAGGCGTCGCATGCCAAGTGAAATCCGCCCAGACCCTTGATGGCGATGATACCGCCGTTGGCCAGCAGCTCAACACAGCGGTCGATAATGGCGTCGCTGGTCTTGCGCGTGGTGCCGACGGTCAGCGACGCGGCGGCTTCGCCGGCCTCGCGCCACGTAATGTGCGGCCCGCAATCAAAGCAGGCATCGGGCTGCGCGTGAAACCGCCGGTCAAGCGGGTCGCCATACTCTGCGGCACAGGTGGGGCACATGGGAAAGCAATCCATCGAGGTGGCCGCTCGGTCATAGGGCAGCGACCGGATGATGGTAAAGCGCGGTCCGCAGTTGGTGCAGTTGATAAAGGGATAGTGAAAGCGTCGGTCGGCGGGGTCGAACAGCTCGTGCAGGCAGTCGTCGCACGTGGCGATGTCGGGCGAGACGAGCGTCGTGTGGGCGGTTTGATCCTGCGATGCCACAATGCGAAAGCCCCGCTCGTTGGCGGCGTCCCAGTCGCCGGGCGCTAGGTCCATAACCTCGACATGCTCCACACGAGCCGCCGCAGGCGTATGCTCGGAAAGCGCGGCGACAAATTCGTCGAGCGCCTCGCTTAGAGCGTGCGCCTCGATATGCACGCCATCGCCCGCGTTAAGCACCCAGCCGCAAATGCCGTGCGCCATGGCCTCGCGATACACAAACGGTCGCATGCCGACGCCCTGCACAATGCCCGTTACATGGATATGCGCATGTCGCATGCGACCCTCCTTCATCGAGACCTGCCAAAAAGGGACAGGTTTATTTTGGTAGGTAAAACGTTAAACCTGCCAAAACAAACCTGTCCCTTCTTGGCAGGTGCGCCGCGCAAAGACCCGCTACAGCCCCAGGCTCTGCTCGGTGGCGGCGCAGGTGAGCTCGCCGTGTTTAACGCCGCGCAGGCCCAGCAGACGGTCGGCCAGCTCGTAGACACGCTCGCCGCGACCCTTAAGCGCCAGAATCTCCAAGCAGTTGTGGTGGTCCAGATGCACGTGCATGGTCGAGACAATCTCGTTGGTGTAGTCGTGCTGCACCTCGTCCAGACGGCGTGTCAGATCGCCGGTGTGATGGTCGTAAATCATGGTGAGCGACCCGATGACCTGCTCGTCGGGCGTTCGCATCTGCTCCTTGGCAATGGAGGCGCGAATCAGGTCGCGCACGGCCTCGGAGCGGTTGGCAACGTCGCCGCGGCGCGCGATTTGCTCGTCAAAGCGGCGCAACAGGTCGTCGGGAGCGGTGACCGAAAAACGGACAAGCTCGGAGGCGGAGCTGCTGCAACGGCAGCCCACGTCGCCGGTCGGCCCGTGCGGATGCTCGTGCTCGCAGGCGTGCTCGTGCTCGGCCACGCTACACCAGCTTTACGGAGCCAACGGAGTTATGGTCGGCCTCGATGGCCTCCTCGTAGCCCTCGAGTGCGTCGTGCGCCTCGTGGAGCGCCGCCATGGCGGCCTCGAGCTTGGCGCCAATGCGCTCCATGTCAAAGTTCTCGGTCGCATGCAGCAGCTGATGGCTCCACTCGTGGGCGAGCTCAATGGTGTCGTCGACCTGCTTGACGCTCATGGCAAGCTGGCTCATGTTCATTCCGACGTCATGCATGGGAAATCTCCTTTTGTACGGGTCTAATCAGTGGTTCAGATTCTACTACGCCCGCTCTGCGCATCGCCGCATAAGAAAACGGGTGCGAGTCCGTCTGACCCGCACCCGTTCACTGGGGGCTGTTTGTGATTACCATACTATCCGTGGTCGCGGGCTCAACACCCGGCTCTCCGGCGAGCGGCACAAAACCACTCATGGACGGCAGCGCGTGACCGCGTATTACAGGTGCTTCTCCAGCAGCGCCTGCAGCCTGGCCTTGGGCAGCGCACCGACGGAGCGGTCGATTTCCTCGCCGTTCTTAAAGACAACCAGCGTGGGGATGCTCATGACGCCAAACTTCATGGCCAGGTCCTGATTGTCGTCGACGTTGCATTTGGCGACGGTAATCTTGCCGGCCAGCTCGTCGGCCACTTCGTCAACGATAGGCGAGAGCGAGCGGCAGGGACCGCACCACGGTGCCCAAAAATCAACCAGCACGGGAAGGCTGCCGTTAACGACGGAATCGAAATTCTCGGGGGTAATCTGCTTAATGTCAGCCATGGTGACCTCCATAGTGCGACGCGGCTCGGCCGCGTAAAACTCAGTACGACCGTGCTTATACCCAACGGCCCGCAATGCAACCACTCGCAGGCGGCTCTTTTATATAATGGTGGGCATTCAAACGATTGGAGAGCGCATGCCCACGTCACAAAGCCAGAAAAAAGAAGCCATCGCCCAGGCGGCCGAGCAGGAGCTCGCATCGCTCGCGGGTCGCGGCGTGCGTATCGCGGGTAACGCGTGCTCGCCGATTGTGCTGGTAAAAGGTGATTTAGACGATGCCGAGCGTGCGGGTGGCGAGCTGGCTGCCGGTCCAGACGGCGCCGCGTTGCGTAAGGCGCTCGGCGCCATCGGTTACGCGCCCGAGGATTTCTGCGTGCTGGCAAGTGTTGCCGGCGCGGGCGACGGGGCGGTTGCGGCGGGCGAGGACCTGCCGTGCGAGCTGTTCCGCGAGGCGCTCGAGGCCTTGGACCCCGAGGCGGTCCTGCTGTTGGACGATCGCGCGGCCGATACCATGCGCGAGACCTACGCAGACATGCTCGTGGCAATCGACGACTTTGATACCGCCATGCTCAAGCCCGGCTTGGTCGCCCACGTGCAGGGTCGTCGCGTACTCGCGCTCGACGGCTTTGAGGCCGCGCTCACTGACAGAGCCGCCAAGCAGCGCATGTGGGCCTACATCAAGCAGCTGACCCCGGCCGCCGCGCCGCTGTAGCGGACTGGCGCCGGCAAGGCGGTCCTGATGGGTCGAGCGCGGCGCCGACTTGTCGCGCCCTTACATCACTGCACGAAGCTCAAACCGATCGCCGTGAATGCGAAACTGGCAGTTGCCGTTCATGCGCTCGACGTCAAGCTTAATGCTCCTGGTTCCAAAGCCGTGTCCGGTGTGCTCGGCCACGGGCATGCCGTCGACCATGCGCGGCGGCCGTCCAAAGATGCCTCCTGCGCTATCGAGAGCTCGACTGTCCTCAGCTTGCCAGTTCGAAAATGGACCCGCCCCAAGATTGAATCTTTATTCCAACTTTACACCTGGCTTTACAGCTGTCTTGTCAGCTGTAAAGCCAGGTGTCATACTAAAGCCCCAAGATTCGCCAAAAGAGAGGGGCCTTGATGGCACAGAGCGCGAACATGGATGCATCGGAGCTTGCACGCGATATCGCGGCCGGCCTGGCATCGGCAACGACGGCAACGGAGCGCGCGGCACTGGTGCCCGCAGAGCTCGTCGAGGCCATTCATCAGCTAAAAACCCAACGTGACGCAGTGATCCTGGCGCACTATTATGTGGCGCCCGAGGTTCAGGCTGTGGCCGATTTCGTCGGCGACAGCTTCTACCTGGCAAAGCTCGCCAAGAGCCTGCCGCAGCAGACTATCGTGCTGTGCGGCGTGGAGTTTATGGGCGAGAGCGCCAAGCTGCTCAACCCCACCAAGACCGTGCTGCTGCCCGAGCCGGGCGCGGACTGTCCCATGGCGCACATGGTCAAGCACGAGACGGTCGACGCGGCGCGCGCCGAATATGGCGACGACCTGGCCGTGGTGTGTTACGTCAACTCGACGGTCGAGATCAAGAGCTGGAGTGACGTGTGCGTTACCAGCTCTAACGCCGTCAAGATCGTCTCCGAGCTGCCGCAGCAGCACATCTTGTTCATTCCCGACCAGAACCTGGGTCGCTTTGTGGCCGAGCAGGTGCCCCAAAAGCACGTCATCCTCAACAACGGCTACTGCCCGCGCCATCACATCATCACCGTCGAGCAGATCGTCGACGCACAGGAGGCGCACCCCGACGCGCTCGTGCTGGCGCACCCCGAGTGCAAGGCCGACGTCCTGGCCGAGGCCGACTACATCGGCTCCACTGCCGGCATCATCAAGTATGCCGAGGAGTCGGACGCGAGCGAGTTTATCATCGTGACGGTCCGCGGCGTGCTCTACGAGCTCGAGCGGCGCTGCCAGGGCACCGGCAAGAAGTTCTACTTCCCCGCGGTGCAGCCCACCTGCGTCAACATGGATCTCATCACGCTCGAAAAGCTCGTGCGCTGCCTGGAGACGGGCGAGGGCGAGGTGCAGATCGGCGTGTCGGATGAAGCCGCCGACCAGGCCAAGCTCACGCTCGACCGCATGCTCGAATACGCGGCGCGCTAGAACGATGTGACATGAGGGACCATCCCTTATGTCACATTGCAAGGGAGAGGATTCCTGTGGAAACCAAACAATGCCCCGACATGGAGTGCGATGTCGTCATTGCCGGTTGCGGCGTGGCGGGCCTATACGCGGCCCTCAATCTGCCGACGAGCACGCGCGTGATCATGCTCTCCAAGGGTGCTGTCGACGAGTGCGATTCGATGCTCGCGCAGGGCGGTATCTGCGTGCTTCCCGAAGGCTCTGACTACGACGCCTTCTTTGAGGACACCATGCACGCCGGCCACTACGATAACCGCCGCGAGAGCGTCGACATCATGATCCGCTCGAGCCGCTCGGTCATCAACGACCTGCTGGCCATGGGCGTGGACTTTGAGCGCAAGGCCGACGGTAGCCTCGACTTTACCCGCGAGGGTGCGCACAGCCGCCCGCGCATTGCCTTCCATGCCGACATTACGGGCAAGGAGATCACGACCAAGCTCCTCCAGGCCGTTCGCAAGCTGGATAACGTGCAGATTTTGGAGCACGTGGCCATGACCGACATCCTGACGGGCGAGCGTGATGGCGCCACGGCGTGCCTCGGCGTCGTCGCCGTTCCCGTGGACGAGGACAACTCGGTTCGCCCCGCCGACGAGCTGGCAAATGCCGCCGAGGGCGTGCATGCCGGCGAGCCGTTTAAAATCCATGCCCTCCACACGCTGTGGGCGACAGGCGGCATCGGCGGTGTATACGACCACTCGACCAACTACCCGCAGCTCACGGGCGATGCCTGCTACATTGCCCAGGAGCATGGCATTAAGATGGAGCACCTGGACTACGTGCAGATTCACCCCACGGGACTGTTCTCGCCGCAGCCGGGCCGCACCTTCCTGATCAGCGAGAGCTGCCGCGGCGAGGGCGCGATTTTGCTCAACGCCGCCGGCGAGCGTTTTACCGATGAGCTTCAGCCGCGCGATGTGGTCGCTGCCGCTATTCGCGAGCAGATGAAGCAGGATGGTACCGAGCACGAGTGGCTGAGCTTTGCCCCCGTTGAGCGCGACGTGGTGACCGGACACTTTGCCAACATTCGCGCACGCTGCCTGGAGGACGGCCGCGACATCTTGGACGAGCCCATCCCCGTCACACCCACGCAGCACTACTTTATGGGCGGCGTGTGGGTCGACAAGGACGGCCGCACCTCGATGCCCGAGCTCTACGCCGCCGGCGAGACGGCCTGCAACGGCGTTCACGGCAAGAACCGCCTTGCATCAAACAGCCTGCTCGAGGCGCTGGTCTGGGGTCGTCGCGCCGCGTGGCACATGCGTACCGGCCAGTCGCTCGCCGTGGAGCAGGCGGGCGAGCCCGCGCTCGACGGCCGTCATCGCGCCCTGAGCGCCGACACCCTGGCAATCGATGATTTGGCCCGTGCCGCCGGCACGCAGGCCGTGGAGGAGTAGACCATGAACCCCATTACCATGAAGCTCGTCGTCGATGATTTGATTCTGCAGGCTCTGCGCGAGGACATTACGTTTGAGGACGTGAGCACGGCAAGCGTGTGCCCCACGGCGCGTCCCGCCACGGTGGAGCTCATCGCCAAGGCCGATGGCATCATCGCGGGCCTGGATGTGTTCGCTCGCACCTTTGAGCTGCTGGATTCGCAGAGCTCGGTGCTGTTTGATGTTGCCGATGGCGACGAGGTGCACGCCGGCGACCATGTGGGCATGGTACGCGGCGATGCGCGCGTGCTGCTTTCGGGCGAGCGCGTGGCGCTCAACTACCTGCAGCGCATGAGCGGTATCGCTACCTATACGCACCAGATGGCTGCGGCGCTCGAGGGCACCAAGACCGTGCTCGTCGACACGCGCAAGACCACGCCGGGTATGCGCGTCTTCGAGAAGGCCGCGGTCGAGATCGGCGGCGGCAGCAACCACCGCTACAATCTGTCGACGGCCGTCATGCTCAAGGACAACCACATCGATGCCGCCGGCGGCGTGGCGCGTGCGATCGAGATGGCGCGCGCCCATGCATCGTTTACCGCGACGGTCGAGATCGAGTGCGAGAACCTGGACATGGTGCGCGAGGCCGTGGAGGCCGGCGCCGATATCATCATGCTCGACAACATGACCCACGATGACATGGCTGCCGCGATTGAGCTTATTGCCGGTCGCGCCAAGACCGAGTGTTCGGGCAACGTGGATGCCAGCAATATCCGTGCGCTTGCCGACCTGGGCGTTGACTTTATTAGCTCGGGAGCGTTGACGCACTCTGCGCCGATTCTCGACCTCTCGCTTAAGCACCTGCGTCTGCTGGACGGTAAATAATGGACGCCCGCGAGCGTCGCCATGCCATCATGGGCGTGCTCGAGCAAGCCAAAGACCCCGTCTCCGGCAGTACGCTTGCTCGCGAGGTGCGTGTGAGCCGCCAGGTTGTCGTGCAAGACATCGCCCTGCTGCGCGCCGATGGGCACGATATCGTGGCGACCAATCGCGGCTACGTGCTGCAGGAGGCCCCCAGCAGCCCCGCCGTGCCCACGCGCCTGGTTAAGGTTCGCCATAGCATGGAGCAGGCAGGCGATGAGCTCACGAGTATCGTCGACGCCGGAGGCGCCGTGCTCAACGTGATCGTCAATCACCGCGTGTACGGTAAGATCACGGCCGACCTGGACATCCGCAATCGTCGCGATGTTGAGCGCTACCTGCACGATATCGAGAGCGGCAAAAGCTTTCCACTACTAACGGTGACGAGCGGCTATCACTTCCATCGCATCGCGGCAGAGGATGAGCAAACCCTCGACGAGATCGAGGCTATGCTCAAGGAGAAGGGCTATCTGGCAGACCTGATGCCCTACGAAGACGATCTATCGTAGCCGACGCTGCAAACGCCCCTAAGCGGCAATCTGACGTTCAATCGTCGGTCGCGTACAAAAGTACGCTTCCCTCCTCTTTCGCGTCACCTTGCTCGCTTGGGGGCGTTTTCGCTGACTTATGCTCAACCTGCGACGGTGCCAAATTAGCTATCCGCACAAAAAGGAGGCCTTCGCGGCGATGCGGAGGCCTCCTTTTTTGTGCACGGTGTACTTGTGAGTGTGCAAGTGGGGGAGTTGTTACTCCTCGACGATCTCGGTGATCGCGCCGGCGGGGCAAGCGTCCTGGCAAGCGCCACAGGCGACGCAGGAGTCCTCGTCAGCAACGGTAGCGACGTCCTGGAGCTCCAGAACGCCAGCGGGGCAGGAGTCGACGCAAACGCCACAAGCGATGCACTCGTCGGCATCAATTACGGGATGAGCCATGGTAGTTTCCTCTCTGTTGACCGACGCTACAGGCGATGCGCGCCGGTTTGATTCGGGCAAAAACATACCACGTGAGCGACCGTTTGCAATACCCTCTGGCCGGCATCTTCATACCATTCGCCGAGTATGCCACGGCTTACTAAGAAACGCACTGGTGAGGCTGGTGGGCTGTGCAGATGTTAGCTATAGGTGACTCAAATTATTGAGCAATTGAGTGGGCTTTCGGAAAGCGCATCCCGTTATCTGGTCGAAAAACGGGTCGCAGTTTCCGGTTGGGCCCGCTAGCGGAAACTACGACCCGGTATTAGCTCGGGACTGCGGACAAAAAGTTGGACCGTTGAGGTCCGGAACGGAGTCCGCATGGCATACAGTAGGAGAATGGTGGAGAGGGCCAGGGCGCTTCGCGGCGCCGGGCTCACCG
>NZ_JBQKLA010000020.1:0-33074 GCF_052116465.1 Collinsella sp. Sow4_D11
CCGCGCGCCATCACCCCCCCCACGCCCCCGCCCCCCCGGCCCCCCCCCCCCCCCCCCCCCCCCCCCCCCCCCCCCCCCCCCCCCCCCCCCCCCCCCCCCCCCCCCCCCCCCCCCCCCCCCCCCCCCCCGCCGGACAGTTCCACCGCTACTCGCAGAGCAGCTTGGCGATCTGGACGGCGTTGGTTGCCGCGCCCTTACGGATTTGGTCGCCACAGCACCAGAAGGTGATGCCACGCGCGGCCTCGGGGTTCGAGATGTCGCGGCGCACGCGACCGACCCAAATCAGGTCCTGGTCGGAGGTGTCCATCGGCATGGGGAATCGGTCGTGCGCATCCTCGGCACCCAGGTCGTCGACCAGCTTGACACCCGGGGCAGAAGCCAGCGCAGCACGGGCCTCCTCGACCGTAATGTCGCGCTCAAACTCGAGCGTAATGCTCTCGGAGTGCGAGCGCAGCACAGGCACGCGCACACAAGTGCAGTTCACGCGCAGCTCGGGCAGGTGCATAATCTTGCGACCCTCGTTTTGCAACTTCATTTCCTCGGAGGTAAAGCCCTCCTCCTTGACGCCGCCAATCTGCGGAATCAGGTTGCTCGCCAACTGGGCGGCAAATGCGCGCGGCTCGGGAATCTCCTCGCCACGACCCAGGGCGGCCAGCTGGGCCTCGAGCTCGGCCATACCGGGAGCACCAGCGCCCGAAGCCGCCTGGTACGTCGAGACGATCATGCGCTTCACGCCGGCGAGCTTGTGCAGCGGCCAGGTGGGGACCAGGCCGATGATGGTTGCGCAGTTAGGGTTAGCGATAAGGCCGTGATGCCACTTGATGTCGTCGGCATTGATCTCGGGAACGACGAGCGGCACCTCGGGATCCATGCGGAAGGCGTGGCTGTTGTCGACCACGACGGCGCCACGCTTGACAGCCTCGGGCAGCAGCTCCTTGGCGATATCGTCGCCGGCAGCGCCGAGTACGATGTCGCAGCCCTCAAAGGCCTCGGGGCAAGCCTCCTCAATAACAACCTGCTCGCCGCGGAACTCGACGGTCTTGCCCGCAGAACGCGCGCTCGCCAGCAGCTTGAGCTTGCCAACCGGAAACTCCTGCTCGTTGAGGCACTCGAGCATCTGGGTGCCCACGGCCCCCGTCGCGCCCAAAATAGCAACCGTGTACTGTTTCATGCTTCCCCCTTTAAAGGTTGTGGCTTTTGCCCGCACGCCGAGCAGGCAGGATATTCTTGCCCAGTGTATACAAGAACGGGGCGGACACGAAACCCACCCCGTCGAAACGAAACCGAAACGAAACGCCCCGCGCTAGATTTTTTGGAACATGCCTCAAAACCCACTCATGCGCCAAAAGGTAGATTTCTAGACATATCCCAAAAATCTACCGGAATGGTCGCTATTTGTGGAGGGCAGCCAGGGCGGGTTCAATCGGTGCAGGAGCCTCCAGATCGGAGACCTTCACAATGCCGTTCTCGTCGGAGAAGGCACGGTAAATGGTCTGAATCGCCAGGTCGAAGTCCTTATCCTCGACACCGATAATGATGTTGATCTCGTCGCAGCTCTGCGAAATCATGCGCACGCTCACGCCAGCCTGGCCGAGCATGCCAAACAGGTGGCCGGAAATACCTGCGCGGCCGCGCAGGTTACGGCCGACGGTCGCGATGAGCGCCAGGCCCTCGACAACCTCAATCTCGAGCGGCTCAACCTCCTGCTGGATGTCGCCCACGAGCGAGTACAGCGAATCGTGCACATCCTGCTCCTGCACCACGGCGCCAAAGCGGTCGACGCCGGTGGGCATGTGCTCGACGGAAACGTCATAGCGCTCGAAGACCGAAAGTGCACGGCGCATAAAGCCGACGCGGGGCTTGGTGCGATCGCGGGCCACGTTGATGGCGACAAAACCGCGCTTGCCGGTCACGCCGGTAATGATGGGCTCCGCCTCGCCCTCATCAGCCGTCTCGCTAATAATGGTGCCGGGGTCCTGCGGCGCATTGGTGTTCTTGATGACCAGCGGAATACCCGCCTCGCGCACGGGGAACACGGCCTCCTCGTGCAGGACGCTTGCGCCCATGTACGAAAGCTCGCGCAGCTCCTCGTAGGTAACGCGCGCAATGGGCTGAGCCTCGGGAACAATACGCGGATCGGCAGAGTAGAAGCCCGAGACGTCGGTCCAGTTCTCGTAAAGGTCGGCGTCCAGACACTTGGCCAGAATCGAGCCCGAGATATCGCCGCCGCCACGATCGAGCAGCTTAATCTGGCCCTCACGCGTCGCGCCGTAGAAACCGGGCATAACAAAGCCGCCCTGCTGACCGTACTCCTGCACCAGCTCGGAGGTGCGGTTCATGCTGAGCGTACCGTCGTGATGGAACGCCACAACCGTCGCGGCGTCCAGGAACGGCAGGCCCAGGTACTCGGCCATCAGGCGAGCGGTGAAGTACTCGCCGCGGCTCACAAGCTCCTCGGTGGAGTAGCCGCCCGAGCGGGCGCGCTCGGCAAAGGCCGCGAACTCCTCACGGATGGGATAGGTGAGCTCCAGCTCGTCAGCGATATCAAAATAGCGCTGGCCAATGTCCTCGAGCAGCTCCTCACACGACACGTGATACTTAACGTGCGCGTTAACCAGGTAGAGCAGGTCGGTCACCTTGGTGTCGCCCTTAAAGCGGCGACCGCAGGCGGAAACCACCACAAAACGGCGGGCCGGGTCGGCATCGACGATGGCCTTGATCTTCTTAAAGTGTTCGGCGTCGGCGACCGACGAGCCGCCAAACTTGGCAATCTTAATCATGGGCTGGAGGTTACCTTTCTAAAAGCCTCTGCGAACCTATTTTGCGCGCTCTGATACCATGGTTTCACCGATTGGGACCAAGGCATCCGAGGAGCAGTGTTATATGGGAACTTATCATAGTACACGAGGACGCACTTTATCGTGCTCAAGTAAGGTGGCAATCCGCACCGGCATCGCTCCCGACGGGGGTTTGTTTGTCTCGGACGAGCTCGGCACCCAGCAGGTCGATATCAGCTCGCTTGCAGATAAATCGTACTTTGAAATCGCTCAAGATGTGTTGGGAATGTTACTGAATGATTACACGGGCGAAGAAATTTCGGCCTGTGTGAATGAGGCATATCGCGGCACGTTCGCGAGTGAAGAGGTTACGCCGCTCGTCAAACTCGACGCTGCGCCGGGCGCTGACGCCCCTCAGACCTATGTGATGGAGCTCTTTGGCGGCCCCACGAGTGCCTTTAAGGACGTCGCCCTGCAGATGCTCCCCCGCCTCATGGCCCGCACTTCCGCCAAGGACGGCGGCGCCGAGCGCATCATGATCGTCACCGCCACGTCGGGCGACACCGGCAAGGCCGCACTCGCCGGTTTTGCCGACGCTCCGGGCACGGGCATCACCGTCTTTTATCCCGAAGGCAAAGTCAGCCGCGTGCAGAATCTGCAGATGTCCACACAGGAAGGCGATAACGTCGCCGTCTGCGGCATTCGCGGCAACTTCGACGATGCCCAGAGTGCCGTCAAGCGCATCTTTGCCGATAAGGAGCTTGCCGAGCGCTTGGAGGCCGCCGGAACGGTGCTTTCGAGTGCCAACTCCATCAACGTCGGCCGTCTGGTGCCGCAGGTCGTCTACTACTTTGCCGCCTATGCGCAGCTGTTGCGCGCCGGCGCCATCGAGGCCGGCGACGCTGTGGAGTTCTGCGTACCGACCGGCAACTTTGGCGATATCCTGGCCGGCTACTATGCCAAGCGCATGGGTCTGCCCGTCGCCAAGCTCGTCGTCGCGAGCGACAAGAACAACGTGCTGGCTGACTTCCTGACCACCGGCGTCTACGACCGCAACCGTCCGTTCTTCACGACCATCTCGCCGTCGATGGACATCCTCATCAGCTCCAACCTGGAACGCATGCTCTACTTCCTGTCCGATGGCGACTGCGAGCTTGTTGCCAGCTTTATGGAGCAGCTGGCAAAGACTGGTCACTATGAGGTTCCCGCCGACCTGCTGGCAAAGATTCAGAGCGTCTTTGGCTGCGGCTGGGCCAGCGAGGACGAGGTGCGCGCTGCCATTAAGAGCTGCTGGGATGCGAACGGCTACGTGATCGACCCGCACACCGCTTGCGGCTATCACGTCTTTGAAAAGGTCGCTCCCGCCGAGGGCGCCAAGGCCCGTGTGCTGCTTTCGACCGCCAGCCCCTACAAGTTCCCGCGTGCCTGCTGCGATGCTCTGGGGCTCAACGTTCCCGAGGACGACTTTGAGGCCATGCGCGTGCTCGAGCAGGCCACCAATACAGCCGCACCGGCACAGCTCGCCGAGCTCGAATCCAAACCCGTCCGCTTCGAAGACGTCTGTGACGTCGATGAGATGGCAAGCTACGTCGAGTCTGCAGCAAAAAAGATGGCTACCAACTAAAACCCTTATTAAGCGCCGGCGAAAGCCGGCGCACCTTCTTTTATCAGATAACCCCCGGGATGATGACGAACGCCCACAGCGTGCCTGGCTGTTTAGTTCGTCGCGAGTTCCGCACGCAAAGGAAAGCACTTAATGTGCTTTCCGTCTTGCGCAGGACTGCCCGAGCAGCGAACTAAACAGCCAGGCACGCCAGGAGGACCCACATGATCAAAATCACCGTCCCAGCAACCAGCGCCAACTTGGGCATCGGCTACGACACCCTCGGCATGGCCGTCAGCCTCTACTCGCACTTCACCTTCGAGCGCGCTGACAAGCTCACCATCACGGGCTGCCCCGAGGAGTTCCAAAACGAGAACAACCTGGTCTACGTCAGCTTTGTCGATGCGCTGGCCGCATGGGGCGAGCCGGCTTTTCCCGTTGCCATCGACATTCAAACCGATGTACCCGTCGCTCGCGGCCTGGGTTCCAGCTCCACTTGCGTCGTCGCTGGCATTATGGCCGCCGCCGCACTGACAGGCCACACCGTCGACCGCGCTGAGCTCGTCCGCATTGCCACCGAGGTCGAGGGCCATCCCGATAACGTCGCTCCCGCCATCCTGGGCGGCGCCGTCTGCTCCTTTACGCCGACCGATTCGCTCCCCCAGTGCCTGCGCTACGAGGTAAGCGATCGCTTGCGTTTTATTACCGTGATTCCGCCCTACGAGGTTCACACGAGCGAGGCGCGCAAGGTCGTACCGCAGGAGATTCCGCTCTCCACCGCCGTATGGCAAATGGGCCGTATCGCCGGCATGACGCGAGGCCTGGAGGCTGGCGACCTCGACCTGATTGCCGCCGCCAATGACGACCGCATCCAGGAGCCCTATCGTCGTCGCCTGATTCCCGACTACAACGCTGTGCGCGACACCTGCCTTAACGGCGGCGCCAAGACCATCTGGATCAGCGGTTCGGGCTCTACCCTTATGGCTGTGACCGACGACACCATCGTGGCAAAATTCCTGCAGGTCAAGCTGCGTGAGCAGTTCCCCAAGTGTGAGACGCACATTCTGACGTGCGACACCGAGGGCGCTCAAATCGAGTACCTGTAGCGCCCTGTCTCATTGCTCTCACCGGTCTCCTTGGGGCTTCCCCTGAAAACGTCCTCGATCATGAATTGCCCCGTCGTGCGCTTCGTGCGACGGGGCAATTCGATCCGCGGATTGTTTTCAGGGGAAGCCCCAAGGAGACCTACGCGACCTCGACAGGATAATCGCATTCGCTGATTTAATATTGCGCCCCTTCGGAGCTGCGGATAAGCGGGCCTCGTGCTGCGGAATGTTTTTAAGGGGATGCCCCCGGGTGGCCCTATGGCAACGTGGCTAGCGATGTCTATAGGGACCCACGCTTTGAAGGGGGCGCCGGGCTGAAATTATGGCCCTTTATTGATAGGGGCTCTTGCTAGGCTGGAGCACTTACCAGCAACAGGCTTCGACTATGTGCTTGGTTTACGCCGCACTGGGTTCCTTGTATTCGAAGACTGGTTCTAGGAGGTCTTCGATGTTGCAGTGGAGGACTTTTGCTATGGCTCTTACGCTTGTTACCGAAGCCTCATTGATGTTTCTCTGGCGCTGCTCGTACATTTGGATTGAGCGGAGTGACACACCCGATTCGTATGCTAGGTCTTGTTGGGTTTTCTTAAGCTTCTTTCTTGCTAACGCAAGTTTGGTTTGCCTGGACGCTTTTTTCGCCATATCGCAGACGAGGCGAACCACTCGTTCCTCCGAGGCTTCGTGCCAGGGGTAATACAGACTGCGCAGCACATCAAATGGAACGACATGCAGCAAATCTTCGAAAGACTCTCCTAGGCGCCACTGCAGGTATGCCAGCATCCAGCCCGCCCAATATTCCGGCGTCTTCTCAAATCGATAGGTGCAGTCCGGTATAGACCTGTTTTGATAGCCCGACCTTTCAGCGATAAGCGCGAACAGCTCAACACCCGATTTTCCCGACACGACCCATGCGTTACCGCGTTCAAACTCGCGAGCAACCCCGCTCAGGCAAAAGAGTTCAGCAACTTCAGATCCTTCTGCTCCATAGTCATTGACGGCATAGTCGAAGCAGTCGCCGAGGTTGTTCATTGCGTCCTCGAGGTAGTAGACGGGATATGTCCTACTCGGCCCACGATCTGTTAACTCTTGGATCATTTAAATCAACCCTCCCTGCCATTAAATCCCTAATGTCGATACCTTCGGAATCGAAGCCATTATGAATACTATTGTCTGCCAAGAGCCCCTACTAGAGGCAGGCCTCGGCAATGCGGCGCTTGAGCTCGTCGATGCCGGTGCCGGTCTGGGAGCTTGTGATGATTACGTTTTCGGCCGGGACGTTGAGTTGCTTTTTGATGGCTGCCGCTTGGCGTGCCTGCTGGGTGCGGCTGAGTTTGTCGGCCTTGGTGAGGCAGACGATAAAGTTGAACTCGTTGCCCTGCAGGTAGTCGATCATGTCATGGTCGAGCTTGCTGGGGTCATGGCGAATGTCCACCAGCGACACAACCAGGTTAAAGCTGCGCTCGGAGTCGAAGAAGTCGCCGATGAGCTCGGCCCAGCGGTCGCGCTCGGCCTTGGAACGACGGGCGAAACCGTAACCCGGCAGGTCCACAAAGTGCACGTCGTCGGCCTCGAAGAAATTGATATTGCTCGTCTTGCCCGGCGTGCTCGAAACCTTGACCAGGTTCTTGCGGCCAAAGAGCTTGTTCATGATGGACGACTTGCCCACATTGGAGCGGCCCACAAAGCTCACCTCGGGACAGGTGGACTCGGGGATCTGCGAAACCTTGCCGTAGCTGGCGACGAACTTGGCAAGCTGGTAGTTAATGGAATCGGCCATGGATGCTCCTTGGTCGTAGGTTCTTACAATAGGGATGCACGATTACGCAGCGGCGATGCAGCGGACGATATCGAGTGTGATGCCGCTCGCGGTGCGGGCGTACTCGTCCAAATCGAACTCTCGCTCGCAAAACGCGTCATATGCCTCGTCACAATTATCGCTGATAGCACGCAGCACCAGACAATCGACACCGTTCTTGGCTGCAATATGGGCAATCGCAGCACCTTCCATCTCAACGCAATCGGCATGCGTCGCCTCGATGGCGGCGGTGCGCATGGCGTCGCCCGTTACAAAGCGGTCGCCTGTAGCGATAGTGCCAACCAGGAACTGTTTAGGGTCCTTCTCCGCAGCGGAATCAGAAGCATAAGCATCGATAAACCCATGTTCGGTAAGCACGGTGGTGGCGATGTCAACCAGAGCCGGTGTCGAGGCAAACTCCTCAAGCTCCGGCGTCGACTCGGCGATGAGCGCCGTGTCGGTATCCAGATAGCGCAGGCACTTGCCAATAACCACGTCATTGATATGGAGTTTGGAGTTTAAGCCACCCGCAATGCCCGAAAACACAACGGCCTGCGGAGCATATCTGCTGATGAGATGCTGTGTTGCACCAGCGGCGTTTACGGTTCCCATGCCAGCGGTCGTGGCGACCACTGACAGACCGTTGAGCTCGCCGCTTACAACGCTCAAGCCCGCCTCTTGCGACACACGGGCGCCGTTCAGTTCTTCTTTAATCTGCGCAACCTCTTTTTCGAGTGCACCGATGATTGCGATGGTAGGCATACCATCCCCCAAACCTGTGAAAACTGTTTATCCACGGTATGGTATCAGCATTTTGACTCAACCGCGCAATACGAAGCCGTTAGGCCAGCGCAGCGCGGGTATCGTAGAGCGCCTTGGCGATGGCGGCCACGGCCTCACTCGAACGGTCACTCCACGGCATCGACGTCATGATGCTCATAATGTAGGTGTCGCCATCGACATCGATGAGGCCAGCATCGCACGTCGCATTGCAACCTGCCTCGCTGATCCAGCCGGCTTTGTTACGCACCATGGCATGGTCGTCCGCAATGCCGTCACGGATAAAGGACCGGGTCGTAGAGGCCAGAAGGCCCGACAGCCATTGCGACGTCTCGCTCTCGCGGCTCAAATACTCGCTCATCTCGCGCCACAACTTGGCCGAGGTGCGCGGGCAATAGGTGGGGAAATCGCTCATTGGATCGAGCGCGACCTCGTCTTCGACGCCGAGTGCGGCAATCCAATCCTCGTAGCCATCTTGATCAAACGTTGCACGCAACGCGACAAACGAGTCGTTATCCGAGTTGACGACCGAGGTCTCGATCAGGTCGCGAACCGTCAGCCAGCCCATACTGTAGCCGCCATAGGTGCCCAGAGCATCATCGAGCGATACTTGCCCTGTCTCGACCAGTAACTCGCAGACGTAGAGTACATAGAGCGCCTTGTAGCTGCTCGCACCGTACACCTCGGCGTCCGCGTTATACGTCACGCCCTTGCCGCTCGAAAGATCGTAAAACACCACGCCCACGTCGCCCAATTCCTGGGCCTGATCAAGGGTATCTTGGAGCGCGGCGAGGCTCTCATCCTCCAGGACGGGGATCTGGTCATCAACCAGTGAGAAGGTCTGCACGGTATCGCCTGAGGGAATATCGTTAAAGTCCGCCTTCGAAAGCCTCGTCTTGAGGCTCGCTGTCGACAGGGTTTGATTTGCGGTGGCTTTAGATTTAGAGACCTTTTTGTTTTGCGTCTGTACCGTTGACGCATCTGAGTGTGCCGTTCGCTCCGACGCGTAGGTTTTAGCGGTAATTCCGAGGATAATAACCGCCAACGTTAGCATCCCAACGGCGGCAATCTTCGTCACGCGGATGCGAGCGTCGGCAAGGCCACGCGAAGACGTGCCCTTCGTCTCATATCTGCTGCTATGCTGCGGCACATGCTCGTCCCGCGATGCGTCGTTTCGCACGTGGTCTCCTGGCTGCTCCCGTTCATATACGAGCAGCATAATACCGAGCAGGCATTTCTTTCCAAAGATATTCAGAAGCGTTTAAGGTGTCTTTAAAGAAACCACAAGCGTATTTATCCAAATGGCACGATTCTGTTGCACATCTCACCGCAACCCAGAGAGCAGTCTTTTTAGGACGGGGCTCTTTTAGCTACTTCTCCACCCTACCGGCCCCAAATGAGCTACCCCTAGCCGATAGCGTTTTTGAGTTCCGCGCGGCGCTTTTTCATGCCCGTCATGACGGCGTTGCGCAGCTCGGGCATGCGCGCGGTATCCATCTGTGGAACGCCCTCGAGCTTATAGGGAATCCCCAGCTGCTCATACTTGACGACGCCCATCGTGTGATACGGCAGCATTTCCAGGCCCACCACGTTATGCCACGGGGCAATCAGACGACCGAGTGCCTCGCACTCCTCTGCCGTGTCGGTAATGCCCGGTACTACCACGTGACGGATAACGACCTTGATCCTGCGACGCGCCAGCTCATCGCCAAACGCCAGGATGCGCGCAGGATCGCAACCGGTCAGCTTTTTATGCTCGACGGGATCGGCGTGTTTAATGTCGAGCAGCACCATATCGGTCTCGTTGAGTACGGCATCGAACTTCTCGGGATGCGCGGGGTCGAACGCATAGCCGCAACTATCCAAGCAGGTATGTACGCGACCATCGGGGTTGTTGTGCATTGCGCGGAACAGGTCGGCCAAGAACTCAGGCTGCAGGAGCGGCTCGCCGCCGGATACCGTAATACCACCGCTGCGGTAAAACTCATGGTTGCTCTGGAACTCGTCTATCAGGTGCTCGACGGTCACCATGGTGCCGCCGTTAACCGACCAGGTATCGGGGTTGTGACAATACGCACAGCGCATGGGGCAGCCCTGAACAAACACCACAAAGCGGATGCCGGGTCCATCGACCGTTCCCATCGTCTCGATCGAATGCACGCGGCCCAGGGCAAACGCGGAGTCCTCAGGACGAGCGTCCATACCCTCGAGCTTCATCTCAGCCATTCCCGCTACCTTGCCTCTCATTGGTTTTAGCTACATAAATGCCAGAGTCATTCTAGCCTATATGCTTGATGGCGAAACGGTTTAGCGGTCAATTGGATTGTCCTTTTTGGCCCCATGCAAAAGCGGCGGGAAGGTTGTCGCAACCCGCCCGCCGCCGAGGCAATAGAAATCGATAGACACCAGGCGTTACGCCTTGAGCGTGAGCACCGCGCCGAAGGCGGTCGGGCCGCAATGGCTCGAGATGACGCCGCCGACCTGAGTCCAGGTAACGTCCTTAAAGCCCAGGTCGTGCGCATAGACTTCCATGTCGTCGCGCAGCTCCTCGGAAAGGCCTACCGAATACGCCAGGCCAATGTGCGAGTAGTCAATTTCGCCCTTCGCAACCATGTGGTCAATAAAGGCGCGGGCGCACTTGAGCATAGAGCCGCGGAACTTCTTGGTCGCCACGAACTTGCCGCCCGTTACCTCAATGCAGGGCTTAATCTTGAGCAGATGGGCACCTAGGAACGCCACGTTGGACAAGCGACCGCCCGCCTTAAGGAAGGCAAGGTCGGTAGGAACAAAGCCCAGCAACACGCGGTCCATAACGGAGTTCGTAAAAGCAAAGATCTCGTCGACGGTGGCATCGGGATGAGCCTCGATGTATTTGGCGGTCTCGACGACAACAAGCGACTGGCCCACCGAGACAAAACGCGTGTCCATGGAGAACACGTAGTCGCGCCCCTCTGCCGCGATCTTCGAGGACTGATGCGAACAGGTCGTGGCCTCGGAATACGCAAGATGCAAAATGGTCGCGTCGGGCTGCTCGGCGTGAATGCGGTCGTACACGCGAGAGAAATCTGCCGGCGCGCAGCCGCTGGTCTTGGGCATCACGCCAAACTCGTTGCAGCGCGAATAGATCTCGAGCGGATCGATCGAGCCGTCCTCGACGGTCTCGTCACCAATCGTGACATGCATGGGCACACGCACGATGCCGTAGCGTTCGCAGAGCTCTGGCGTCACATCCGAACCAGATTCAACCACGATTACGTACTTGCCCATTCTTATCACGACCCATCTCGACGTTGACTTTTTAATATGTGACGCACGTCCGCCGTCCTGCTACAGAACGGTCTCCAAGCGCCAAAGAGACGCCGTCCCTTGCACAAAACAAAGGACAGCGTCTCCCTGGAAAACTCCGTTCTTAACTGAGATTTTACACGGTTTATTACTAAGTGTTACTTACTCCGCAAACGGTAGCTATACGCGATAAACGGTAGCAAGTAAGTATCCAGAACGCTCAGCCCATTAGGAGAGTTCCGCCTAAAGGGTGACTACACAGGACCCCGCCGGGGCTGTTTGGGCTACCTCCCAAAACATTCCACAGGACGCAAGAAGCCCTCGCCGCACGAAGTGCGCAGCGAGGGCTTCTTGCATGTCCGAGGACACCAATTTAATTTAGCGTGGTTCCCTAAAGTGCGATAACGCAGGAGACCCGGCAAGGCCGGGAGCACTTTGCCTCGCAAACATTCCGCAGCCGCGAAGCGGCGAGGACGTTTGAGAGGCAAAGTGCGTAGGCCTTACCGGGTCTCCGGTGGGAGTTGAGTCCCTTTAGAACTTGTTGTGGAAGGTACGCGAAATGACCTCGTCCTGCTGCTCCTTGGTGAGCGTGTGGAAGTTCACGGCATAGCCGGAAACGCGGATGGTCAGCTGCGGGTACTTCTCGGGGTGAGCCTGAGCGTCGAGCAGCGTCTCACGGTTGAAGACGTTGATGTTCAGGTGGTGTCCACCCTTCTCGGCGTAAGCGTCGAGCATGTGGACCAAGTTATCGGCCTGAGTCTCGGAAACTTCAGAAACCTTCATAATGTGTCTCCTTCAATCGATCGGCGCCGGCCGAAACCGGCGCACTAATCAGTAATCGTTATTGTTAGTATAGCACTAACAATAGTTACTCGCCCAGCTGATCAAGGTCGATATCACCAAAGAACACCTGGTCCTCCTTGCCGAGCGCGCCCGGGATGATGGAGAAGGTGTTGGAGATGCCGTCCTGGGCATCGCGGAACGGGAGCTTGGAAACCGAAGACAGCGAAGCGATGGCGCCCTGGCTATCGCGCTTGTGCATGGGGTTAGCACCCGGGGCGAACGGCTGGCCAGCCTTGCGGCCGTCGGGCGTGGAGCCGGTCTTCTTACCGTACACGACGTTGGAGGTAATGGTCAGAACCGAGGTCGTGGGCACGGAGTTGCGGTAGGTGTCGTTCATGCGGATGTACTCCATGAACTGGTGCACAACGTCGTGAGCGATCTGGTCGACGCGGTCGTCGTCGTTACCGTACTTGGGGAACTCGCCCTCGGTCTCGAAGTCGACGATGATGCCGTTCTCGTCACGGACGGGGTGAACCTTGGCGTACTTGATGGCGGACAGGGAGTCAGCCACGACGGAAAGGCCAGCGATGCCCGTAGCGAACCAGCGGTGCACGTGCTTGTCGTGCAGAGCCATCTGGATGCGCTCGTAGCAATACTTGTCGTGCATGTAGTGAATGATGTTCAGCGAGTTGACGTACACGCCAGCGAGCCACTTCATCATGTCGTTGTACTTGGCCATAACGTCATCGTAATCGAGCGTGTCGCCCTCGACGGCGCGATACTTGGGGCCGACCTGCTTCTTGGAAACCTCGTCAACACCGCCGTTGAGTGCGTACAGCAGGCACTTGGCCAGGTTGGCACGAGCGCCGAAGAACTGCATCTCCTTGCCAATGCGCATGGAGGACACGCAGCAGGCGATGCCGTAGTCGTCGCCGTGGTAAACGCGCATGAGGTCGTCGTTCTCGTACTGGACCGAGGAGCTGGCGACAGAAGTCTTGGCGCAGAACTTCTTGAAGTTCTCGGGAAGACGGGTCGACCACAGAACGGTCATGTTGGGCTCGGGGCTGGTGCCCATGTTCTCGAGCGTGTGCAGGTAGCGGAAGCTCATCTTGGTAACGAGCGTACGGCCGTCAACACCCATGCCGCCGATGGACTCGGTGACCCACTGCGGATCGCCGGTAAACAGGGCCTGGTACTCGGGGGTACGGGCAAACTTGACCATGCGGAGCTTCATGATGAAGTGATCCACGAACTCCTGGATCTGCTCCTCGGTAAAGGTACCGTTGGCAAGGTCGCGCTCAGCGTAGATGTCGATGAACGTAGAGGTACGGCCGATGGACATAGCGGCGCCGTTCTGCTCCTTGACGGCAGCGAGGTAGGCGAAGTACATCCACTGGATGGCCTCCTGCGTGTTGGTAGCAGGTTTGGAAATATCGAAACCATAGGTCTCGGCCATCATCTTGAGCTCGCCGAGGGCGCGGATCTGCTCCTGCAGCTCCTCGCGATCGCGGATGTTATCGGCGGTCATGACCGTCGGGGTGGAAGCCTTCTGGGCCTCCTTGTCCTTGATCAGGTAGTCGACGCCGTACAGGGCGACACGACGGTAGTCGCCGATGATGCGGCCGCGGCCATAGCCATCGGGCAGACCGGTGATGATGTGAGCCGAGCGGCAAGCACGCATCTCGGGGGTGTAGACATCGAAGACGCCGGCGTTGTGGGTCTTGCGCTCGAAGGTGTAGCGCTCGACAACGTTCTCGTCGACCTTGTAGCCGTGCTGGCTGGCAGCCTGGCAAGCGATGCGGATACCACCGTTGACGTGCAGAGCGCGCTTGAGCGGCTTGTCAGTCTGGAGGCCGACGATGGTCTCCTTCTCGCGGTGGGCGTTATCGATGTAGCCAGCGGGGTGGCTCACGATACCCGTGACAGTCTTGGTGTCCATATCGAGGACGCCGCCCTGCTCGCGCTCCTTGAGCAGCAGGTCGAGAACCTCGCCCCACAGCTCCTTGGTACGCTCGGTCGGACCGGCGAGGAACGATTCGTCGCCCTCGTAGGGGGTGTAGTTCTTCTGGATGAAGTCTCGGACGTCAACCTCTCCCGTCCAGATGCCTTCCTTGAAGCCTTCCCATGCCTCCTGCATTGTGTAACCACGCTCCTAGTTACGTATAATGCGGCGCTCTCTCACACCGCTGCTTATTGAATTCTTGAATGTTCGGGTTGCATGACCGGCTTCATTCGCCTTCCATCGCGCGTTAGCACAGGGAAAAACGTTTGTCCACCTTGGAACTGCAACCCAAAACCCAAGATTTCACCCGTTTGAGAAGGATAACATAGCCACCCCCTTCATCAGGGCTGTTATATGTTTCTTTTTTTATACCATTAGGGCGTTTTTAACAAATCCGCAGGAAATGCGAGCGTGAACAACTACCGTTCACCGATTTGTTTGGTATTTTTCCTTGCCTTTGTACGACGTTCACTCTAGCTGTTATGCCAGCTTTAGCAGGGTAAAGTGTCCCAGAGACCCACAGAAACTGCAGGGCGGCCCCGGGATTTCCCCCGGGGCCGCCCTGTGGCGTGGCTAGTTATTTAGCTTTGATTGCCGCTTGGCATTAAGCGGCTGCGGTGACCCTGTCGGCCGCGGCCTTTTTGCTGTCGCCGTGACCCTGGCCCTCAAAATGCTTGAAGCACCAGCTGGTGACCAGCGGGGTCAAAATGGCCGTCACGATGGCGCACGCTGCAACCTGCGCCGTAGCCGTCGCGAGCACGGCACCACCGTACATGGCCTCGTTGACGCTTGCCATGGCGGCAGGCGTGGCCACATTAGCTCCGGCGCAGCTCGAAATGGCCGCACCTGCGACACCCGTACCGCCCGTGAACTTATCGACCGCGATGACGGGAATTGCAAAGACCACCGAGCAGATCACGCCGAGCAGGATGCCGGGAAGACCGCCGTTGATGAGCTGGCCAAAGGTCATGGTCGAACCCATGGCAAAGAAGACGAGCACGATGATGGCGGAAAGTGCCGGAGCCATCATCTTCTTAAAGCTCGGGAAAAGGTTACCCAGAATAATGCCGACGACGATCGGCAGGATGGCGCCCACGAGCGACCAGCCGATCGGAGCCTGGCCAGCAGCGCCGAGCACGATCATTGTGACCGGAGGGCCGACAACGAGTGTGGTGATGGCGACGGCGCCACGTTCGGCCTCGTTGCCCATGGTGCCCATCAGACCAGCGTACATAGCGTTGTTGGCGCCGGTGCAAGCCGCCAGCATCACCATGGCAGAGATGCCAAACAGGTTGTCGTTGAATACATAAAGGATGAGCAGCGACACGGCAACGACCACGATCTGCTTGACAGCGATGATGATGGCGCCGCGTGCAGCGGCGGCAGGAGCACTTTTAAACGAAATCGTCGTACCGACGATGAGCAAAAAAGCGCCCACGAGCGGGCTTGCACCCTGCTGGGTCATGCCAAGCGTAAAGCTGCCGAGCGTTTTGAACAGGTCGGGGAATAGCGTGTTGAGCAAGCAGCCCAGCAAAAGCGGCACCAAAATATTGGCGCCCGGGATGGAGGACATCTTAAAGAACGGCTCCTTTGCAGCCGGCGCCTCCACCGCAGTCGATTCACTCATATATATCTCCTTTGGATGCATGCGAATCGTAGCCGCACGCGCCTATGTCAGAAAGAAGGCGACAACCCCGAGTCGCCAGGGTCGCCGCCAAACGATTACCGCGGGGTATTACCCGTCCAGGACGATGCCGCCGTCGCAGTCACCGATCTCGCCGTTCACGAAGCTGGCGAGGTCGGAAGCGAAGAACAGCACCATCTGCGCAGGCTCGCTGGCCTGGGCGGCGCGACCCAGAGGAATACCGTTGATGATGCGCTGAGAGTTCTCGTCAGAAAGGATCGACGTCATGTCGGTAAGCGTGAGCGACGGGCACACAGCGTTGCAGCGGATGCCGAACTTACCGCCCTCCTTGGCGACCGCCTTGGTAAGGCCGTTGACACCGGCCTTGGAGCTCGCGTAGGCCGCGGTGCCGAGCAGGCCGCCGCCGATCTTGCCAGCAACGGAGCTCACGTTGACGATAGTGCCGGCATGTGCCGCCTTAAAGTGCGGGTACACGGCATTCATCATGGTAAAGGTGCCGTTGAGGTTGATGTCGATGGTGCGACGCCACTCGGTGTCGTCGATCTCGTCAAACTTCTTGGTGCTGATGACACCGGCGCAGTTGATCAGGATGTTGGTTTGCGGCAGGTCCGTAAAAATCTGCTCGACGGTCTCGCGCGCCTTGGGCGCATCGGCGACATCGAGCTGATAGAACTTGTTGCCCTCGCCAAGCTCGGCCACAGCCGCCTCGCCCTTGGCAGCGTTCCTTGCGATGAGCGCGACGTGTCCGCCGCCCGCAACGATACCCTTGGCAATCTCGAGGCCAATGCCCTGAGTGCCACCGGTAACGATCGCGGTTTTACCCGTGAAGTCAAATGCCATGACTCCAACCCCCTTGATTCAGGTGTCTCCTTGCGGGAAGTTGGAGCATCGCACATGGCGATAAATGAGTCCCAGTCGTCATGGTGGTGACAACCCCTCGCCTAACCGCGGGCATGATAGTTCTTTGAAACGCTTCAGCAATTGAATTATTTTAAGTCTTTATGCGCTCTTTATATTGCCTAGTGGCCAAGTAGATTTTTGGGACATGTCCAGAAATCTACCGAATAGGATGGTTGAGTGGGGGTATTATTTTTCACCGAAAATAGTTTCTAGTGTTAGGGGTTTTCGGTGAAAGATACCGATTTCCGTGAACTTGGGCGTCAGCTCCTTACCGAGTTCGGCAGTATGCATCAGCGCATTTCGCGCTTTGCGGACAAAGCCCTCAGTGGTGAGATGGCCGTCATGCGCGCCCTCATGCTCGCTGGCGGTTCGCTCACGCCAAGCGAACTCGCCGATCGTGCCTGGGTCTCGAGCGCCCGCATCGCCAATATCCTGCGCGCTCTCGAAGCCAAAGGCTGGGTCGAGCGCGAGCACTCAAAGACCGACCGTCGTCGCGTACACGTCACGGTGACCGACAAGGGATTCCATGATCTCGAAATCAAGCATCGGGAATTCGAGGACCGCACCGCGGCCTTCCTCGAGCAGCTCGGCGAAACAGATACCCAAGAGATGGTGCGCCTTCTTAGGCGTGCCAACGAAATTATCGACCGCAATCAAGAAAGGAGAGATGCCGAGTGAGGATTCTCAAGCTCTTTAAAAAGCATGTCCTGGCACTGTTCGCAGCTATCGTACTTATCGTAATCAGCTGCAACGCCGATCTGGCGCTGCCTACGTATATGAGCGACATCGTCGACGTGGGCGTGCAGCAAGGCGGTATCGCCTCGCCCGTACCTGACACCATTCGCACCGAATCGCTCGACGACCTCGAACTCTTTATGAGCGATAAGGACGCCAAAGCTGTGGAGGCCGTGTTTAGCAAGGCGGATAATAACGGCATTCGAACGTACAAGGGCACCGAGGAGGAGCGCGCCGACGGCGGCAAGATTGCCGACATCGTGAGCCTGCCCGAGACCGTCGTCCTTTCGTTCAACCAGGGCATTGACGCCAACTCCATGGATGACATGATGGGTACGTCCAGCGAGAAAGACAACAACGCCGCCCAGGCCATGCCCATCCCCGAGCAGATGGCGGCAATGACGCCCGAGCAGCTCGCCGAGATGCAGCAGAAGGCCGCGGCAGCGCAGGACATGCAAAAGCAGATTGATACCGACGGCGGTAAGATCACCATGAAGAGCCTGCGCCTAGGCGTTGAAGGCGGCCTAATCGACCAGGGCAAGCTCGTCGAGGGCGCCAACGATATGGCGGACAAAATGGGCTCCATGTCGGGTTCCATCGTGACCCAACGCGCCGTGAGCTATGTACAAGACGAGTACAAGGCGCAGGGCATCGACCCCGCCGACGTGCAGAACGCCTATCTGGGCCGCATGGCAACCACGATGTTTGGTCTGTGCCTGATCTCGCTCATCGCCACCATCCTGACCGGCGCCGTGGCCTCGCGCACCGCCTGTTCCATCGCACGCGACCTGCGCCGCGAGACCTTCAACAAGGTTATGCACTTCTCGCCGGCCGAGGTGGGCAAGTTTAGCCAGGCCTCGCTCATCACCCGCTGCACCAACGACATTCAGCAGATTCAGATGGCCGCAACCCTGTTTATCCGCATGTGCCTGATGGCCCCCGTCATGGGCATCGTCGCCGTCATGCGCGTCCTGGCCAACCACACCGGCCTGGAGTGGACCATCGCTGTGGCCATCATCGCGGTCTCGGCCGTCGTCGGCGTGCTTATGGGCCTCACCATGCCCAAGTTCAAAAAGATGCAGAGCTTTGTGGACCGCGTGAACCTCACCGCCCGCGAGCTGCTCGACGGCCTTATGCCCATCCGCTCGTTCAACCGCGAGGAGCATGAGCTCGAGCGTTTTGACAAGGCTTCGCTCGACCTAATGACCACGCAGCTCTACACCAATCGTGCCATGAGCTTTATGATGCCGCTCATGATGCTCGTCATGAACTGCATCACCGTGCTTATCGTCTGGTTTGGCGCGCAGGGCGTGTCCGATGGCGTGATGCAGGTCGGCAACATGATGGCGTTTATCTCCTATACCATGCAGATCGTCATGGCGTTTATGATCCTCACCATGGTTTCGGTCATCCTGCCCCGCGCCGAGGTCGCAACCGAGCGCGTGGAAGAGGTCATCACCTGCCCCACGAGCATCAACGACCCCGCCTCGCCCAAACTGCCCGCCGCCAGCGCACCGCGCGGTGAGCTCACCTTCCGCGACGTGAGCTTCCAGTATCCCGATGCCCGCGCCGACGTCATGAGCGGCGTGAACTTCACCACGCATGCCGGTCAGATGCTCGGCATCATTGGTTCCACGGGCTCGGGCAAGTCCACGCTCGTACAGCTGATTCCGCGCTTATACGACGTCACGGGCGGCAGCATTTCACTCGACGGCATCGACGTGCGCGATATGACCCTTTCCGAGCTTCGCCGCCGCATTGGTTACATCCCGCAGCAGGGGCGTCTGTTCTCGGGTACCGTGGAGAGCAACCTTAAGTTTGCCGGCGACATGGTAAGCGACGAGAACATGCACGAGGCCGCGCGCATCGCCCAAGCCGAGGACTTTATCGCCGAGCGCGAGGGCGGCTACGACTCCCCCATCAGCCAGGGCGGCTCCAATGTCTCGGGCGGTCAGCGCCAGCGTCTGGCCATCGCCCGCGCGTTGGCAAAAAAGCCCGAGGTCCTGGTGTTCGATGACTCGTTTAGCGCCCTCGACTACAAGACCGACGCGCGCCTGCGCGAAGAGCTTGCCAAAAACGTTACCGACGCCGCGCTCGTTGTCGTAGCCCAGCGCATCGCGACCATCATGCACGCCGACCAGATCATCGTGCTCGACGACGGTCACGTGGTGGGCACTGGTACGCACGAGGAGCTGCTGCACAGCTGCCCGGCGTACCTGGAGATCGCACAGTCGCAGCTTTCCGCCGAGGAGCTGGGGCTCACTCAAGAAGAAATAGCAGCCGTTATGGAGGGAGGCGAGCACTAATGGCAGACGAGACCAAGACTCAGATTCCCAAGCCCACCCGCCAGCGCGGTCCCATGGGCCGCATGGGTGGCATGGGCCGCGGCGAGAAGGCCAAGGACTTTAAGGGCGCCATGCGGCAGTTGCTCGGCTATATCGGTCAACACAAGGTTGCCGTGCTTGCCGCCGTCGCCTTTGCCGTGTGCTCGGTCGTCTTTAACATTGTGGGACCCAAGGTGCTCGGCCAGGTTACGACCAAGCTGTTCGAAGGCCTGGTCGCCAAGGTCAACGGTACCGGCGATGTCGACTTTGCCTGGATCGCCAAGACGCTCGGCTTTTTGCTCTGCCTGTATCTGGCAAGCTCTGTTTGCAGCCTCATCCAGGGCTGGCTCATGACCGGCGTCACGCAAAAGATTTGCTACCGCATGCGCAAGGAGATCGCCGCCAAGATCGCTGTCGTGCCGATGAGCTACTTTAACGGACACAGCAAGGGCGATGTGCTCAGCCGCATCACCAACGACGTCGATACGCTGGGTCAGTCGCTCAACCAGAGCGTGACGCAGCTCATCACGTCGGTGACGCAGATTATCGGCGTGCTCGTCATGATGCTGTCGATCAGCCTACCGCTTACCGGCGTCACCGTGCTCACACTGCCGGCCGCCGCGATTATCCTGACCGTGATGATTCATTTCTCGCAGCCGTACTTCCGCGAGCAGCAGCAGGTCCTGGGCACCGTCAACGGCATTATCGAGGAGGACTTTGCCGGCCAGAACGTCATTCAGGTGTTCGACCGCGCCGAGGCCTCAATCGAAGAGTTCGACCGTCAAAACGACCGCCTCTTTATTAGTGGCTGGCGCTCGCAGTTCCTGTCGGGCCTGATGATGCCGCTTATGAGCTTGGTGGGTAACATGGGCTACGTGGGCGTGGTCGTGGTGGGCGCACAGCTCGCGCTGACCGGCAATGCCACGCCCGGCGACATCCAGAGCTTTATCCAGTACGTTCGCAACTTTACGCAACCCGTGCAGCAGCTGGGCAACGTGAGCAACACGATGCAGTCTATGGCCGCTGCCACCGAGCGCGTCTTTGAGTTCCTGGCCGCGCCCGAGGAGGAGCAGAAGGCCGACGCGCAGATTCCCGAAAAGCGCCCTGGCCATGTGGAGTTTGACCACGTCAAGTTTGGCTACACGCCCGACAAGACCATCATCCACAACTTTAGCTGCGAGGCACAGCCCGGCCAGACCATCGCCATCGTCGGTCCCACCGGCGCGGGCAAGACCACGCTCATTAAGCTGCTACAGCGCTTCTACGACGTTGACCGCGGCTCGCTGCGCGTCGATGGCGTCGACGTACGCGATTGGGACCGCGCGGCACTGCGCGGCGAGTTTGCCATGGTGCTGCAGGATACGTGGCTGTTTAACGGCACCATCCGCGAGAACATCCGCTACGGACGCCCCGATGCAAGCGATGCCGAGGTCGAGGCCGCTGCACGCGCTGCACGCTGCGACCACTTTATCCATACGCTCGCCGGCGGTTACAACTTTATGATCAACGAGGAAGGAACCAACCTTTCGCAGGGCCAACGCCAGCTCGTGACCATTGCCCGCGCCATTTTGGCCGACCGCCCGGCGCTTATTTTGGACGAGGCGACATCCAACGTCGATACCCGCACCGAGGAGCTTATTCAGCGCGCCACGGATGCGCTGATGCAGGGCCGCACCAGCTTTGTTATCGCACACCGCCTGTCCACGATCCGCAACGCCGACGTGATCTTGGTAATTCGCGACGGCGACATCGTCGAGAAGGGCACGCACGACGAGCTGCTCGCCCAAGGCGGCTTCTACGCCGACCTGTACAACTCGCAGTTCGACGAAGCGGCGTAAATTCTGCCGCAGGAAACGAATAACACCCGAGAACGGGGGCGCAGGATGAACTGCACCCCAAAACTTGGACGGCTTAAATAAGAACTACGCCGCAAGGGGCTGGTTCCGGAACTCCTCCGGGGTCAGCCCCTTCAGTTTAACCTGCCTTCGCCTCGTGTTCCAATGGGCGACGTACGCGTCCAGGTCCGCCTTGAAGGACTCGAAGTCGGGCCATGTCCTTCCCCGGAAGAACTCGTCCTTCATGTGGCCGAAGACCTGCTCGGTGGCGCCGTTGTCGATGCAGTTGCCCTTTCTGGACATGCTCTGGACGATCCCGGCGTCCTTCAGCCTCCCGCACCATGCGGCGTGCTGGTACTGCCAGCCCATGTCGCTGTGGAGCACCGGCGTCGCGCCCTCGGGCATCTTCGCCAGCAGCTGGTCGAGCAGCTCGGCCTGCTGCGCCATGTCCGGGCTGGTCGACGTCGACCACGCGACTATCTCCTTGCTGCCGAAGTCGTACACCGGCGCGAAGTAGGCCTTGCCCCAGGGCTGCTTGAACTCGGTGACGTCGGTGCCCATCTTCTGCCACGGCCCGTCGGCGGCGAAGTCGCGCCCGATGACGTTCTCGAACGTCTCGCCCACGACCCCCCTGTACGAGTTGTACCTATGGTAGTCGGTCTCGCGGCGGATGCCGCAGCGGACCCCCATCTCCCGCATCATCTTGAGCACGGTCTTGTTGGCTATGCGCGCGCCCAGCTCGGCGCGCAGGCACATGGCGACCTGGCGGTGGCCGCACCCGTTGGCCGTGCGCGAGAAGATCTCCGCCACCGCGTCCCGCAGCTCCGGGCGCGTCGGCCCGGCCGGGTGCGACAGCGCGTAATAGTAGCTGGACCGGGCCAGGCCGGCGCATTCCAGCAGGCTCCCCAGCTTGCACCCCTCCGCGCGCAGGGCGCTCACGGCCTCGACCTTCGCCCTGGTCAGAGCCCGTCCCTCTCGACCAGGGCACGCAATTTTTTTAGGTAGGCCACCTCGGTCTCGAGCCTTCGGCAGCGCTCCTCGAGCTCCTGCTCGCGGGTGCGCCCGCGCGACTTGGGGCCGGACCCCTTCGGCCTGCCCCTGGGCTTGGGCCTGAGCGCCTCGGCGCCGCCCTCGCGGTAGAGCGCGCACCATCTCTTGAGCGGCGCCAGGGACATGACCCCGAACGCCTTCATGGCGTCCTGCTTGCCCATGCCGCCGTCGACCACGGCCGAGGCGGCGGCGACCTTCTGCTCGTATGTGTACCTGGTCTGCTTGCCGTCCATGGATAGCAGCACCTCGCTTCCGAACGACCGGTATACGTAGAGCCATTGTCTCACGGTGTTGCGCGGGACCGACAGCGCCTTCGCCGCCGACTCGAAGCCGTGCCCTCGCTCGAAGAGCCCGATCGCCGCCTTCCTGGCCTCGATGTCGTGTTTCACTCTCAAGTCGACACGCATAAAAAGCCTCCCATTTCTCGTGTCCAAGAAATGGGAGGCAGTTCAGGACAACCTGTGCCCCCGTTTTTTGTTCTGCGACCCTCAAACCGCCTCCCCTGGGACCAAATCGACGGCCTCTTCCAAGCCGCGTGGCATCATTCCATTCCAGGGCCAGCCAACGTTTGCCCAGATAAAACCTGCCAAAATAAACCTGTCCCTTTTTGGCAGGTTTTGGGGTGACGAGGGCTTGCACTTTAGCGTGCGACAGCGGATAATGCCGAGCATTCGACAATGCACACTTTGTCTTATTTGATTGAGGAGGCCCCGTATGGCCATGGAATTCAAGCGCAGGTTGCCGATCCCCATGGAAATCCGCGAGGAAATGCCGCTTTCCGCCGATCTTATCGCCAAAAAACAGGCATTCGACGCCGAGGTCGCCAAGGTCTTTACCGGCGAGGACGCGCGCAAGGTGCTCATTATCGGCCCGTGCTCTGCCGACCGCGAGGACTCGGTGCTTGAGTACATGAGCCGACTGGCCAAGGTCGCCGAAGAGGTCAAGGACAAACTCATCATCATTCCGCGCGTCTATACCAACAAGCCGCGCACCAAGGGCACCGGCTACAAGGGCCTGCTGCACAACCCCAACCCCGAGGCTCCCGACGACCTGCTCGAGGGCGTCAAGGCCATCCGCCATATGCACCTGCGAGTCATCGAGGAGACCGGATTCTTTACCGCCGATGAGATGCTCTACCCGTCCAACTACCAGTACCTCGTCGACCTGCTGAGCTATGTCGCCGTGGGCGCGCGCTCGGTCGAGAACCAGGAGCATCGTCTGGTGTCGAGCGGCATTTCGGTGCCTGTGGGCATGAAGAACCCCACCGCCGGTTCCACCACCGTTATGCTCAACTCCATCTACGCCGCCCAGGCACATCAAAGCTTCATCTTCCGCAACTGGGAGGTCGAGTGCGACGGCAATCCGCTCGCGCACGCCGTCATGCGTGGCTACATTGGTCTCGACGGTCGTACCTACCCCAATTACCACTACGAGCATCTGGAGCGTCTGGCTGAGCGCTATACCGAGCATGCCGGCTACGCCAACCCGGCGGCGATCATCGACTGCAACCACGACAACTCGGGCAAGCGCCCGCTGGAGCAGCACCGCATCTGCAAGGAGGTGCTCGACAGCTGCCGCCGCAACGAGTCCATCTCCAAGCTGGTCAAAGGCTTTATGATCGAATCCTACCTGGAGGACGGCAACCAGTCTGTCGACGGCGGCGTCTTTGGCAAGTCCATCACCGACCCGTGCCTGGGCTGGGAAAAGACCGACTACCTCATCCACGAGATCGCAGAGCGGGTGTAGGTTACGGCGTTTTACCAAACGCCGTAACCGGCCGACGCTGCAAACCCGCCAGAGCGGCAATCTGCCTTTCAGCTTCGACGGCATGACCAAAAGGTCAATGCCGCCTCGCTTCAAGGCACCTTGCTCGCGTGTACGGGTTTTCGCTGACGTTTTTCTACCAGCGTCGTTGCCAAAGCTAGCACTTGGGGACGCTCCTTTTGGGGTAGTCGTTGGGGACGTTCTTGTTTGACTAGTCGTTTAAGAACGTCCCCCATGACCACCGCAAAAAAGCGCCGCCGCGGACGCTCACGCATCCGCGGCGGCCTGCACTAAATCGCGACGACGGCTGGCACCCTAGCGTTCTACCGAGCAGATCGTCCGCTCTTTACCTCGATCGACCGATTATCCCTCGTATACGATACGGCCATCGGAGACAGTGAACAGAATCTTGGTATCGGAGATCTTCTTGGGATCGCAATGAAGAATGTCTTGGTCGAGCACCGTGATGTCGGCGAGCTTGCCCACCTCGAGCGTACCGATTTTATCCTCCATGTAGTTCTCGAAGGCAACGTTTTTGGTGTATGCCTCGAGCGCCTGATATGCCGTGATGGCCTGCTCGGGCCAACGGTACATATCGGTGTCCTCCTCCTCGGGATACGGGCTGTTGCGCGTAACGGCCACCTCGATCTCCTCGAGCGGCGCATAGCCGGTGACCGGGCCATCGCTCGCACCGGAGATAAAGCAGCCGGCCTCGAGCATATTCTTGACGGGGTAGAACTTCATGGCGCGATCCTCGCCCACAAAGGCGATCTCGAGGTCGCACAAAGGATCGTGATACATCCACAGGAACTGCAACGCGCACACAATGTCGAGATCGGCGACGCGCTGAATGTCCTCGTCGGTGATTGCACACACATGCGTCATGGTGTTGCGGCGATCATCGCGCTCACCGTTCTCCTTGACGCAGCGCTCGTAGGCATCGAGTGTATTGTGGACGGCGCCATCTCCGATCGCGTGAACATGAATCTGAACACCCTCTTTGTCGAGGGCGGCCACCATGTCGCTGAACTCCTGCTGATCCCAGACGGACTCGCCGTGCCAGTTATCGCCCTTACCGGCGGCGGAGGTATATGGCTCGAGCATCACGGCGCTGCCGCCCTCGGTAACGCCATCGGAGTAGATCTTAACCGTACCGGTAGAGATCATGTTGCTATCGAACTTCTTGAGGTCCTTCACGGTTTTAAGGGCCTCTTTAGCCGTAATGCCGGGCCTAATGGTAGGAAGTACTCGCATGCGCAGGTTAAGCTTGCCATCTTTCTCAAGGTCAGTATAGAACTGGCAATCCTGTGCCGTAGAATCTCCCACGACGCTTATGTTGGTAATGCCGGTGATGCCGTATTTCGTAGCCACCTGCTGGTACTTGTCGATAGCGTTCTCAAGCTCCTTGTCCGTATGCTCGACGGAGACAACCTCCCTCACCATAGCTGCAGCAGAATCGATCAAGTAGCCAGTCGCCTCGCCGTTTGCATCGCGGGTGATGATGCCGCCCGTGGGATTGGGGGTATCGTTATCGATGCCCGCAAGCTCGAGCGCACGGCTGTTGACCCACACCGAATGATAGGAAACATCGGTCAGCATGATGGGCTTATCGGAGCAGATCTCATCGAGGATGGACTTGTTGGGGCCGGGATTGGTGCCATCCTCTTGCTCGAAGGCGTTGATCATGAACGAGCCGCCAACGTAAGCCTCATCATCGGGATGCTTGGTTACAAAATCACTGACCGCCTTCTTATACTCATCGATCGTGGTAGCCTTGGTAAGATCGATTTCGTACAGCGCGGTCACCCAGTTGCCCGGAGCGTGGATATGGCCGTCCATAAAGCCGGGGATCACCATACCGCCATCAAGATCGATGACGCGCGTGTTGTCATCGATGTACTCGTCGACACCGGAGTCTTCGCCTACATATACGATCTTGTTGCCCGAGACAGCCAGGGCGGCCGCGGTGTCGCCCTCTTTGACCATCGTCTGAATCGTGCCGTTACGAAAAACGATGGATGCCTTATCGGAACTCGCGCTGCCGGTGCTTCCGGCATTTGAAGAATTGTTGGCGCAACCGGCGGCACCCACCGCAACAGCCGCGGCGCCCAACGTGCTCAGGCCGAGAAAGCTTCTACGTGAAACGGGGGGGATAGAGGTCTTCATATAACCCACCTTTCTGTTGACATCGCCGCGCTTTTGCGACGCTTGCTATCACCTGAATAGCACCCCCGGGTATAAACTTGTCAGCACAAACGGGGTTATTGCCGTAAGCGGAGGCTTATATCCCCTATAACCCTGCCTTTAACCTGCCCAAAAGCTCTGAAGAAGCTCGGACCGCGATGAGACACCGCATTTACGGAATATCGTGTGAACATGCGATTTGACCGTGCCGACAGAGATAAACAATTCATTCGCTATGGCGCGGTTATCCTGGCCATCGAGCAGAAGGTCGAGCACTTCGCGTTCACGCGCGGAGATATCGTGCTGGTCGCAGAATGCCGAGAAGCGGACCTCCGCAATCTGCTTGGCAGAGGTGCCAGACGTTGTGGGCGGAGCAGAAAAGCGCAACGACAAGATCCGCGACGCCGCACGAACGGTATATATCGCGGCCACCACGCTCATGATGTTCTCTGGGATGTTTCTGCCGTAGGCAAAATACAGGTAATCGGTGACTTCGATCCGCCCAATATTCAGCCCGAGAACGCGTACATCCTCTATCAGAACAAACGCCGTCAACACAGCCATCACAATAAGAAACCTGCCGTAGCGTGCATAGAAGCTCTTTCGCGCCAACGGCTTGCTTTTGCGGTAGCAGACGAAAATCATGCCAAACGCCACGAACATGAACAGGGAGCGCAACGCATAAAAGGCGAGTTGTTTGATTGAATCGGGCTGCAACACAAGCGACATGGCCTCGAAAGCAGAAAAGGCGATGCAGGGCACGAGCATGTGAAGCCGGCTCGTCTTGTTTACGATCGCCAATGCAAATGCCCACATGCTCGCCATGATTCCAATCGATAGGACGAGTTTCGCTATGGGGTGAGTCATGGGAAATTGTCTGCTGAGGATATCTGCCATCATCTTACTGCCCTGATACTCATCGAGGAATACGATGGCGCTTTCGAGCATGTCGAAGAAAAAGAAGGCCGAGACCGTCAAGTAGCTTGTTCGATGTGAGACGAGGTATGCGCATACCGATACGCACACCGCCACCATGCAAACCAAGACGAATGTGATTCCGTAGAAGAAGCAGAACGTACTCACTACCGGGCCTTTCGCTTATTGATATGTGCTAAGGATAAACTTTACGCCAAAGACATGCAGATCGCTGTCTTCAGCGCAAAATCCAGCCAAAGAAAAGAAGGGTGGAAGACGCATATCCCCCACCCCAGCGCATGGGCGAAACTAGCCGGTGATGCGGGTGCCGGAGAGGCCGGCCATGGTCTCGGCGATGGTAGTCGTTGGGGACGTTCTTGTTTGACTAGTCGTTTAAGAACGTCCCCAAAGACTACCCAGAATGAGAGTGGATAATCTCCTGTTTTTGGCCTATATCAGCGCTAAAAGTGGGAGATTATCCACTCTCGTCGAGCGGACGTCCGATAATCCGCTCTCATTCTCTCTTGGAACCCTCCGTCCCCGAGGAATCGAGGCTCGTCTGCCGAATGGTCGATGCGGCCGTCCTGCGTCCATGTCACACTCATAGATGGCCTGACCCAACTTGGAAGGAGCCTCCATGAGCCTTGAGAACGTAGCCCTGCGCGCCGCCACGCTTGATGACCTGACCGGCATCGCCGCCATCTACAACCAGCTGTGGTGCAACACGCTGCGCAACCGCGGCGACGTCGAAGCCGCCGATTTCTGCGCACGCTTTAACATCGCCATGCAGCTGCAGCGTTCCCCCATCGCACTCGTCGCCGAGGCCGAGGGCCGCATTATTGCCGCCTGCTGCATCGGCATCTTCGAGGACGGCAAGCCGCGTACCAATCCCACCTGGGAGCCCTGTTACGACGAGCTGTTTATCCAGGCAACCGAGATGGCAAAGACCGCCGATGCCAAGCTCGAGGGCTCGCTCTTTGGCGACAGTCGTGAAAAGGCCACGGCCGACCGCTTTGCCGCCACGGGCAACGAGTATGCCCAGGGCCAGCTCAACCTGATCATCATTGTTCCCGAGTGGCAGGGCAAGGGACTCGGCCGCGCACTCATCGACCTTGCGCGCGCCGAGCTCGCCAAGGCAGGCTGCACCAAGTTCTTCCTGATGAGCGACTGCAACTCCGACTGGCAGTTCTACGAGCACCTCAACATGAAGCGCATCCTAGAAGATCACAGCCAGGACACCGGCGACGGCTTTATCGTCTACATGTACGGAGGCGACACGCAGGATTAGCCTGCACACCTAAGCCGCACGGCCCGCCGTTCAGCTGAAACCACCACACAAAAAGTCCGCCGACCATTGAAGTCGGCGGACTTTCGCGTGCGGACAATCAAGCGCTGTTCACCATGGAACTGCTATTTACAGCGCGCCTTAGGCTGCTGCTGGGTGATGCAGTGGATGTTGCCGCCGCCGTAGATAACTTCACGGGTCATGATACCGATGACTTCGCGGTCCGGATAAGCAGCTTGGATATCCTTGAGCGCCTGGGCGTCATTGGGATCGCCGAACTGCGGTACAAGCACCGCACCGTTGATGGGCAGGAAATTGAGATAGCTCGGTTCGAAAGCGTCCTCGGGAGTACGCGGCAGCACGCCCTCGACGGGATCGATCGTGCTGGCCTCTTCTTCGGTCATATATACCGATGTCGCAGGCATGATCACCTTGTGGATCTTGAGCTTGCGACCCTTGGCATCCGTGGCTTCGGAGAGCGTCTTGTACGCCTCCTGGCACTCCTTGTAGAACTTGTGGTTGGGATCGTCGGTCCACATGCAGCAGACTTCGCCGGGCGCACTAAAGCATGCGACGTCGTCCACATGGCCGTTCGTTTCGTACGGATCGATTCCGTCCTTGATCCAGATAACCTTCTCGATACCGAGATACTCAGAGAGCTTCTCCTCAATCTGCTCCTTGGTGTACTGCGGGTTGCGGTCCTCGTTGAGCAGACACATCTCGGTGGTCACGACGGTGCCTTGACCATCACAGTTGAACGAGCCGCCCTCGAGGATGTAATCCTCGGGACGATAACGGTTAACCTGCTCAAGCTGTGCCACTTGCAGGCCAATGGAAGCGTCCTTGTCCCACGGGAAATACAGGCCGTCAATGAAGCCGCCGTAAGCATTAAAGTGGAAGTGCGAAAGGGCCACCTCACCATTGTCATTAACGAGGAATGCCGGGCCGGGGTCGCGAATCCAGCTGTCGTTGTACTCCATGTGGATAACGCGCACGTTCTCAACGCCGTCGAAGATCTCACACACCGCGGGGAAGTCTTCGGTGTTGACGCCCACAGTGATGGGCTGAAAGCGTGCAACGGTCTTGATGATCTCGGTGAAGACCTTCTGCGCCGGCTTGGCGCCGCAACGCCACACGTCGGAGCGGTGCGGCCATAGAATCCAGGTGCGCTCCTGCTCCTCATACTCACCGGGCATATAGAACCCGTCCTTCTTAGGCGTGGATTCACTCTCGTAGATTGTCTTCATTTCAAGCTCCTAAATCTCGGTGCTTTTGCTTGACGAGACCATGATGCGGCCGCACCGAGATGTTCTCAATGGTCCCTCGAGCCCCTTTCAACGACCGACGGTATACCATTCGCTGACCTAAAGTTCTATTCAGGCCGAGAACATGACATACTGGATTCCACAATGGAAAGGACGCCCTATGCCCCCATGCAATAAACAGCAGACTATTGAGTTGGACGGTACGACCTGGACTGCTCTCAACGAGCTCGCGCTTGCAATCCACGCATCACACGGTATTGATAAGCTGCAAAAGGAGACCCTCGAGGGAACGACAGGGCTCGTGCCCCATCGGATCGCCATGTTCGACCTTATCGAGGCGGCGGACAGTGATACCCCACGCTACGTCCATCCTGCAAGCAGCGGAATGGACGACCGCGCACTGAGCGACTACTACAACCGCTACGCCGCGATGGACTATACAACATGGAGCTTTGACCTACATAAGGTCGGCGTCTACCGCGACCTCGACCTGGTCGACGTCGAGCGACGCGATGCCACGCCCATCTATCGCAAATGGATGGAACCGCAGGGCGTCTACTTTGGCTGTACGGCCACGCTCGCGCACAACGACAGCCCGCTAGGAAGCATCGCCCTGTTTCGCGAACGCACGGCCGGAGACTTTACCGACACCGAGCTCGCAATCCTGCTCGAAATCGCTCGGCACGCGAGCCTCACGCTCGCCAACCTCTATCCTCGGGGCATTAAACTCACCCAGACCGAAGACACAAACCAGCTGAATGCTTTCATTGCAGAACATAATATCCAACCGCGCGAAGCCGAAGTCATGCGGCTCATGCTCGACGGCAAAACGAACAAACAGATGGCAAACGAGCTATTCATAAGCGAGTCGACCGTAAAGAAGCACGTCAACGCCATCTATCGCAAGCTCGGCGTCAGCAACCGACTGGGCCTTATGACTGCCGCGCAAAACATCCTGCGATAAAAAAGGCGCCCTCCATACGGAGAACGCCCTTTGATTTCGCCATTTGAATTAGTGTCGGCTCTGGCTCAAAGAGTAGACGGGGTCATTTTGGTAGGTTTTATCTGGGTAAACGCCAATACGACACCCAAACCTCTACAGAAGGAACAGGCACTTATGTGGTGGTTCAGAAAGGAAACGGCCCGCTCCGGCGGTTTATCTCAATCTGTAACAAGTAGAGGCGATTTATTAAGCTAGACGTTACAGATTGAGACGTTGAAGATAGCGCAGAAATAGCCGTCGCATTTGTGTTGGTTTTGAACTCTCCGCGACGGGATGCTAGACTGGCGACGTATACATTCGCGCCAGAACACGGGTCGCATGAAGAAAAGGAGATGCCATGGCGCCTATCGCACCGCTCAAGATGCTCGTCGCTCCTGCCGCCAAGGCCATCGCCCGCCTGAGCGACTCACTCACCTACGACGATGTCCCCTGTCTTGTCGACGAACGTACGGACAGCTGCCCTTACCTGGGACACGTCCCCTACTTTGCGCCTAAACTCGCTTCTGACCCCGAGCACCGCGAGCGGTAATCCAAGATGCAGCAAGCGCCGCGCAGCTCGCGGCGCTACTGTTTTGGTGCAAAGAAACCTGTCCCCCTTGCACCAACGCCGGGATTATCGACGCTGCGGCCGCGGCGCGATATGAGGCGCGAGACCTCGCCCAACAACACACCGATTACCACGCCCACGAGAATCGGCAACTTTGTCATCTCGGCGGGTGAGCTGTTGAGCGGCACAATGGTGGCGACAATCGAAAGCACAAGCTCCACCACGGGAATCGCAAGTGCCACCGCGAGCACCTTGCCCTCGAAGGGCGCGCGGAACACGCGCGGGCGATCGTCGTATCTGCGCAGGCGCCAAAACGCCGGGAACATCGGAATATAGCTCATAAGCAGGAAGACGACGTTCATCGAGAAGAAAACCCAAAAGACGTCGGAGCCCTCGCCCAGCGGAATCTGAAGCAGCAGCACCAGGCTGGCGAAACAACCGTTAATGAGTGCCGAGCCATTGGGCATGCCGGTCCTCTTGGACACCAGCGCAAAGGGACGCGGCATATTGCCGTGACGCGCGGCATAGCTCGCCATGTTGTTGACGCCAAAGCTCCAGCAGATCATGTTGGCGAACAGCGTCACCAAAAAGGCCGCGCCCACGACCATCGTCAGCGGATGGCTGCGCCCCAACATGGCGGCGACCGCGTCCACAATGCCCGAATCGAGAGAAAGCCGCTCGGTGGGAACCGCGGCTCCAATGCCGATGCCGCAGATAATGTAGATTGCCGCAATGGCAACGCCACCGGCGATAACCGCCTTGGGGATATCACGCGACGGGTTTTTCATCGTGCTGGCAAAGGTCGCGACCACCTCGAAGCCCATAAAGTTGAACAGGATGATCGATAGGTACGTCAACGAATCGGTGTCGCCCAAATCTGGAATGAAGGTCTTAAACGACATGTCGTTGGCAAAGCCGTTATCGCAGGCAAACCAGATGCCGACGATTCCCACCACGGCGGTAATGAGCACCTTGATGACGGCACCGCCGTCCATGACCCAATCGGCCTCGGCCACCGGGTGCATCGCCATGACCGTGACGCCCCACACAAAGGCAAGCTCGATGGCAATCCGGGCCCCGAGCGAAAATTCGATGCCCCATACCGCATTGATGACACTGGGGAACATACAGGCGATACTTGCAACCCACAGCGGGAAGTTGACCCAGTAGCACCAGGAGCAGCAGGCACCCCAACGGTCGCCCAAGCCCAGGCGAACCCAATCGTACAGGCCGCCCTCGGAATCGAACGCCGTACCGAGCTCGGCCACCACCAGGCCATAGGGAAGCAAAAACGTGATGATGAGGAAGGCCCACCAGAAGAACTGCACGTTGCCCATGGCAGATGCCGGGGCGGCCGCCTCGATGGTAAATACGACGCAGATAACCGAGAGGATGACCTCGAACAGGGAGAACTTTTTACCTGCCATGGCACGCTCCCCCTACAGCAAAAAAGATGGCATCTGCACCGAAGGCGCAGCCCAAGGCAGGGTT
>NZ_JBQKLA010000021.1:0-24703 GCF_052116465.1 Collinsella sp. Sow4_D11
CGGGGGCGGACCGGGACGGGTTCAACGGCAGGCCCCGCCGACCGATTGCAAGCGGTCGGCGGGGCCATTGTGGCTCTTGACAGCGGATTGGGTCATATGAGCGAAAACCCGCCAGAGTGAGCAAGGTGCCTTGAAACGAGGCGGCATTGACCTTCTGGTCATGCCGCCGAAGTTGAAAGGCAGATTGCCGCTCTGGCGGGTTTGCAGCGTCGAGCCGTTACGCGGTTTGGTAAAACCGCGTAACCACTAGTTTGGTACCTTGACTTTGATTTCTCACGCTCCTAAATTGGTTAGGCACAAAACAATTCCACTACCTAACTAAAGAAAGGAGCAGCACTAATTTATGTGCGATGAACCTCTTAGCCTTTGTTCGCACGAGCCCGGCGGCGACCCGTCACAGCCGGCGGATGTATCCGAAGCGGCTAGCTCGGAAGACAAGCTTGCCAAGCGCATCCTCAATAACCTGGGCTTTTGCGGCCATTACATGCATTTTCATGGCGGAGGCGTGTCCGGCAAGGCGCCCATCATCTGCCTACTGGCCAAGCAGCCCGGCGGCGAGATGTCGCAGCAGGAACTCGGCATGCACTTCGGCCTCAAGCCGGGGTCGCTTTCCGAGATCCTGTCCAAGCTCGAGCTCAACGGCCTCATTGAGCGCAGCCGTAACCCCAAGGATCGACGGCAGCTCACCATTCGCCTGACCGAAACCGGCCGGGAAAACGCCCGCATCGACCAGGCGGCCCGCATCCGCTTTAGAGAACGGGCCTTTAGCGCGCTCACCCACGACGAGCGCGAGCAGCTCGCCGAAATGCTCGATATAATCCGCAAAACCTGGGAGGAACTGGATGATTAAAACCCTCATGGGCAGCATCCGCGACTATATGAAAGTCACCGTTGCCACGCCGTTGCTCGTGCTTGGCGAGGTGCTCTGCGAGATGCTGATTCCATTTATCACCGCCAACCTGATCGACGCCATCAAAGACGGCGCCACCGTAGCCGAGATGCTTCCCACCGCGGGCTTTTTGGTGCTCATCGCGCTGACGTCGCTTGCCTTTGGCGCCGCTGCCGGCGTCACCTGCAGCCATGCGAGCTGCGGGTTCGCCAAGAACCTGCGTCACGACCTGTTCTACAAGATCCAGACGTTCAGCTTTGCCAACATCGATGAGTTCTCGACCTCCTCGCTCGTCACGCGCCTGACCACCGATATCAACAACGTGCAGCAGGCCTTTATGATGATCATCCGTATCGCCGTGCGCGCGCCGCTGGTATTGATCTTCGCCTTTACCATGGCGTTTATCATGGGCGGCAGCGTTGCCATGGTCTACCTGGTTATCATTCCGCTGCTGGGCTTTGGGCTGTTCTTTATCATCTTTAAGGTGCGCCCCATCTTCTCGCGTGTGTTCCACAAGTATGACGCCCTTAACGAGTCCGTCGAGGAAAACGTCACCGGCATGCGCGTGGTCAAGAGCTATGTGCGCGAAGACTTTGAGAAGGAGAAGTTCGCGACCGCCGCGCGCGACGTCCAGATGGACTTCACCCGCGCCGAGAAGTTGCTCGCCTTCAACAACCCCATGATGAACATCTGCGTCAACGGCGCGTTCGTCGTCATCATCTACCTGGGCTCCAAGCTCATCATCACGAGCCAGGGCACCCTGTTCGATGTGGGCCAGCTCTCCTCCATCTTTACCTACGGCTTCCAGATTCTGATGAGCCTAATGCAGCTGTCGATGATCTTTGTCATGGTGACCATGGCAGATGAGTCGGCGCACCGCATTACCGAGGTGCTGGCCGCCGAGCCCACGATCGCTAACCCGACCGAGCCCGTGCACGAGGTTGCCGACGGCTCCATCGACTTCGATCACGTGAGCTTTAAGTATTCCGAGCATGCCCGCCGCCAGGCGCTCGACGATATCGACCTGCATATTAAGAGCGGCGAGACCATCGGCATTATCGGTGGCACCGGCTCGGCCAAGTCGACGCTCGTGAACCTGATCGCCCGTCTGTACGATGTCACGGAGGGCACCGTGCGCGTCGGCGGCGTGGACGTGCGCGACTACGACCTGGACGCGCTGCGCCACCAGGTAGCCATGGTCCTGCAGAAAAACGTGCTGTTTAGCGGCACCATCGCCGAGAACCTGCGCTGGGGCGACCCGAACGCCACCGACGAGGAAGTCCGCGAGGCCGCACATCTGGCCTGCGCCGACGAGTTTGTCGACGGCTTCCCCAAGGGCTACGACACCTGGATCGAGCAGGGCGGCTCCAACGTTTCCGGCGGCCAGAAGCAGCGCCTGTGCATCGCGCGTGCCCTGCTGCGTCGCCCCAAGATCTTGATCCTGGACGACTCCACGAGCGCCGTCGACACCAAGACCGACGCCAAGATCCGCGAGGGCCTGGCGAGCTACCTGCCCAACACGACCAAGCTCATCATCGCCCAGCGCATCAGCTCCGTGCAGGACGCCGACCGCATCATCGTCATGGAGGGCGGCCGTATCGCTCAGATCGGCAACCATGAAGAGCTACTTAAGACGAGCGAGATCTACCGCGAGACCTTTACCTCGCAAAACAAGATGTCTGCCGAGGGCGAAGGGGCCGTCGAGGCCAACACCGAGGCATCCGCAACGCAAGCCCAGAACCAGGAAGGAGGCGAGGCACATGAGTAAGGCAACCACCGCCGAGCGCGCGCTCAACCGCAAGAGCGGCACCATGTCGCGCCTCATCAAGACGCTCTTTGGCTTCTACCCCGTGCTTTTGCCCCTCGTCGTCACCGGCGTGGTGCTCTGCGCCGTCATCAACTCCATCGGCGCGACCTTCCTTCAGAGCGCCCTGCAGATTATTAGCGAATCGTGGCAGGCGGGCGATTGGGAAGCCGCACAGCCCAAGATCGCACAGCTCGTGACCACCCTCGCCTGCATCTACGGCATCGGCATCCTGTCCTCGCTGTTCTGGAACCGCGCCATGGCCATCATCACGCAGGGCTCGTTGGAAAAGCTGCGCGAGAAGATGTTCAACCGCATGCAGGACCTGCCGATCCGATACTTCGACACGCACCAGCGCGGCGACATCATGAGCCACTACACCAACGACATCGACACGCTGCGCCAGATGATCAGCCAGTCGCTGCCCAACCTGCTCATGACGACCATCGTCATCGTCACGGTGTTCTTTATCATGCTGTACTACAGCGTGTGGATGTGTCTGGTGATTATTGCCGGCGTCGCCTTTATGACCTTTATGACCAAGCTGCTCGGCTCCAACTCCGCGCGCTTCTTTATTGCGCAGCAGACCGAGCTCGGCGTGGTCGAGGGCCATATCGAGGAAGTTATGAACGGCCAGAAGGTCGTCAAGGCATTCTGCCACGAGTCTGCCGCCGAGGCCGATTTTGACGAGCGCAACGAAAAGCTCTTCGAGGTATCGCAAAAGGCCAACATGTACGCCAACATCCTCATGCCTATCCTTATGAACCTGGGCAACCTGCTCTACGTGCTGGTCGCGCTGGCGGGCGGCATTTTCCTGGCGCTGGGCGTGCCCAACCTGAGCATCTCGGGCATGACGCTGTCCATCGCCGTCGTGGTGCCGTTCCTCAACATGACCAAGCAGTTCTGCGGACAGATCGGTCAGATCTCGCAGCAGATCAACGCCGTGGTCATGGGTCTCGCCGGCGCCGACCGCATCTTTGAGCTCATCGACGAGGAGCCCGAGGCCGACGAAGGCTACGTGACGCTCGTCAACGCGCAGGTCAACCCCGATACCTGGCAGCTCGAGGAGGCCGACCACCACACCGGCATGTGGGCATGGAAACACCCGCACCGTGCAACCGGCGAGATCGAGTACGTACCGCTGCGCGGCGACCTGGTCATGGACAACGTCGACTTTGGCTACACGCCCGACCACGAGGTGCTGCACGGCGTGTCCGTGTTTGCCAAGCCGGGCCAGAAGGTCGCGTTTGTCGGCGCCACCGGCGCGGGCAAGACGACCATCACCAACCTCATCAACCGCTTCTATGACATTGCCGACGGCAAGATCCGCTACGACGGCATCAACGTCAACAAGATCCGCAAGGCCGATCTGCGCCGCTCACTGGGCGTCGTGCTGCAGGACGTAAACCTGTTCACCGGCACCGTGATGGACAACATCCGCTACGGCAACCTGGACGCCACCGACGAGGAGTGCATCGCGGCGGCCAAGCTCGCGGGCGCCGACGACTTTATCACCCGCCTGCCCGACGGCTACGACACCATGCTCACCGGCAACGGCGCGCAGCTGTCGCAGGGCCAGCGCCAGCTGATTTCGATCGCACGCGCTGCCGTCGCCGATCCGCCGGCAATGATTCTGGACGAGGCCACGTCGAGCATCGACACCCGCACCGAGGCCATCGTGCAAGCGGGCATGGATAAGCTCATGGAGGGCCGCACGACGTTTGTCATCGCGCACCGCCTGTCCACCGTGCGCAACGCCGACGCAATCATCTGCCTGGATCACGGCCGCATCATCGAGCGTGGCAACCACGACGAGCTGATCGCCAAGCGCGGATATTACTACCAGCTCTATACCGGGGCGTTTGAGCTGGAGTAGCTCAAAACATCCCCTACGCTCCCAACGGACCTCCCCGAGGGAGACGGGGTGTTTACTCCGTGCTCAAACATTCTCGCTTCGCTGCGAAACTGCGCGCGGAGCAAACACCCCCATCTCCCTCGGGGAGCGCCTGCGCACACGGTCTTTTATCGCAGCCTGAAAAAAAGTGGTGAGGCCCTGGCCGTTTGGCCAGGGCCTCGTTTTGTAAGGAGGGACTCCACCGTCTCCCGTCCGCAGTCCCGTAGCTAAAAAAGCCCCGTCCCAAAAAGACTGCTTTGGCAGAACGTCGGGTGGTATCCTTGGTAGCCCTGTGCTGCAAACGCACCTTAAACGCAAGGAGTCCCATGGATCTTATCGCCCAGCTTGCCCACGAGCTCAACCTTAAGGCCGCCAACATCGAGGCAGCCGTCAAGCTCATCGACGAGGGCAACACCATCCCCTTTATTTCGCGCTACCGCAAGGAAGCCACGGGCGGCATGGACGACGTCGCCCTGCGCGCACTCGACGAGCGCCTGTCCTACCTGCGCAATCTTGAGCAGCGTAAAGAGGACGTCATCCTACTCATCGACGCCCAGGGCAAACTCACGCCCAAACTCGAGCAGCAGATTCGCGAGGCCACGCAGCTCCAGCGTGTCGAGGACCTCTACAAGCCCTACCGCAAAAAGCGCATGACTCGCGCGCAGAAGGCCCGCGAGGCAGGCCTTGAACCGCTCGCCAACATGATCATCATGCAGGCCTCGGCCAAGGGCAGCGCACTCGACGCCGCCGCGGCATACGTCAACGAGGAGGCCGGCTTCGACACGCCCGAAAAGGCGCTTGCCGGCGCGGCGGACATCGTGGCCGAGACGGTGGCCGAGGACCCCGAGAACGTCGCCGACCTGCGCGCCTTTACGCAGAACACCGCCGACATCGTCGTCGAGGCCACCGACCCCACCGAGAAGACTCCCTACGAGCCGTACTACAGCTATGACGAGCCGCTGCGCCGTATACCCAACCACCGCGTGCTGGCTATCGACCGCGGTGAGCGCGAGGGCAAACTCCGCGTGCGCGTGAACGTCGACGGCACTGCCGCCACGGCACGCCTCGGCAGCCGTTGGCCCCGACGCCAGGGCGTGTTCGCACCCGTCTTTGATGCCGCCATCGCCGACGGTTACAAGCGCCTCATGGCCCCCTCACTGGAGCGCGAGGCCCGCGCCAAGCTCACCGTCCGCGCGCAGACCGAGGCCATCAACGTCTTTGCCAAGAATCTCGAGGGCCTGCTCTCGGCACGCCCCGTACGCGGCGCCCGTGTGCTCGCACTCGATCCGGGCTACCGTACCGGCTGCAAGGTCGCCGTCATGGACGAGACCGGCAAGCTACTCGACCACGGCGTGGTCTACCCCACCAAGCCGCGCCACGACGTCGCCGGCACCAAGCGCGAGCTCGCCCGCCTCGTCAAGAAGGACGGCGTCAACACCATCGTCATCGGCAACGGCACCGCCAGCCGCGAGACCGAAGAAGTCGTCTCGGAGTTCATCGCCGAAAAGGCGCCTGGACTGCGATACACCATCGTCAACGAGGCCGGCGCATCGGTGTACTCCGCCTCCGAGCTCGCCAGTCAGGAATATCCCGACCTGGACGTCACCGTGCGTGGCGCCATGAGCCTGGGCCGCCGCCTGCAGGACCCGCTGGCAGAGCTCGTCAAGATTCCGCCCCAGTCCATCGGCGTTGGCCAGTACCAGCACGACCTTGACCAGACCGAGCTTTCGCGCACCCTGGGACATGTGGTGGAGGACGTCGTCAACCGCGTGGGCGTCGACGTAAACACCGCAAGTGCGAGCCTGCTGGGATACGTATCGGGCATCACGCCGAGCGTAGCCAAAAACATCGTGGCCTACCGCGAAGAGAACGGCGCCTTTACCGATCGCCGCCAGCTTAAGAAGGTCCCCAAGCTGGGGCCCAAGGCATATCTCAACGCCGCGGGCTTCCTGCGCATCAGCGGCGGTAAGAACCCACTCGATGCGACGAGCGTCCACCCCGAAAGCTACGAGGTGGCCACGGCCGTCCTGGAGCGTGCGGGTGTGGCGGCAAGCGAGCTCAGCCGCGGCGGCGTGCCCGATATCGAGCGACGCATCGGCAGCATCTCGGCGCTGGCAAGCGACCTGGACTGCGGCACCCTCACGCTCATCGACATCGTAAACGAGCTCAAGAAGCCTGGCCGAGACCCGCGCGACGACGCGCCCGAGGTGGTCTTTAGCCGCTCAGCACTTTCCATCGACGACCTGGAACCCGGCATGGAGCTCAAGGGCACGGTGCGCAACGTTGTGGACTTTGGCGCCTTCGTCGACGTGGGTGTGCACCGGGACGGCCTCGTGCATATCTCCAAGCTGGCCAACCGCTTTGTCAAGCACCCCAGCGACGTGGTGCGCGTCGGCGACACGGTCAAGGTGTGGGTCGAAAAGGTCGATCGCGACCGCAAGAAGATCTCCCTCACCATGGTTCAGGGCAAATAGCCGCCAAAGCGGACGTCCCCCTCTTCGCGGCGTGCAAAATTGCGAGTATTCAGCATCTCCCGATAGCCCCGCGGCGCTTCAGAGGGCCATAAAAGCAAAAACGGCCCCCGTTTTGGCGTTTTAGGGCCAAAACGGGGGCCGTTCCGCGCTTCAACCAGCTGGTAAAAGTCTTTACCATGCTGAAAACTCGCGATTTTGCACGTCGCTGCAGGGGGCACCCTTGCTTAGGGCAGAATATGGAAACCCAAAGCGGCGATATCCTTGGCAAAACCGCGCACGGTATCGAGCGAGACCTCGTACGGGTCACGGCCGATGTTCTTGCGCTTGGCCAGGATGCTGTTGGGCACCGTGATGATCTGGCAACCGCAGGCCTCGGCCTGGTAAATGTTGATAAGCTCGCGCGTGGACGCCCACAGGACCTCACAGTTGGGCTTGGCAGCGGCCTTCTTGACTGACTCCGTCATAAACGGAATGGGATCGACGCCGGTATCGGCGATGCGGCCGGCAAAAAGCGAGATGATGGACGGCGTCTCGGCGTCAACGGCCTCGACCATCTCATCGACCTGCTTAGGCGTAAAGATGGTGGTAACGTTGACCTTGATGCCGTCGGCCGAAAGCTTGCGGACCAGCTCGGCGGTGGACTCGCCCTTGGTGGTCACGCACGGAATCTTGACGTAGACGTTCTCGGCCCAGGTAGCAATCTCGCGGGCCTCGACCTCCATGGTCTCGACGTCGTCGGCAAAGACCTCAAACGAGACGGACACATCGGTGATGTGGGCCAGAACCTCCTTGGCAAACGCGCGGTAATCCGTCACGCCACCCTTCTTCATAAGGGACGGGTTGGTCGTGAAACCCTGAACGTTGCCGTTCTCGTACATGTCGAGCATGCCCTCGAGGTTTGCACCGTCAGCGAACACCTTGATTGCCATCCGCCTGATTCCTTTCGTTTGCATACGGCCGATAAACTGTTAAACACTTTACCTACGTTTATCAAGGCGTGAGCTGCGGTTTTTTATCTTCTCGGCGAACGGTTTTGCGGTTTTATCATTTTTATATCGACGCCCCAGCGGCAAAACGTTTTTGCTAATCATCGCGGTTGCTTCCGTTCGCGGCGCTGAAACAGCGCTTCACCGGCGCGTTTTCACAACCGCTCCAAAACAAAAAGCGGCGACGCCTCATTTGAGACGTCACCGCTTCCGTGTAGGAGCCGGTTATCGGAGCTCCGCCCGATTAGGGCTTAACGTATGCCTGGATTACTCTTCCTCAACGTGGTTGATCACAGCACCCTTGGTGTGGATGAAGTTGGGGACGAAGGCGACGACCAAAAGGACAGCGAGAATCGCGTAGACACCGGTGGTACCGAAGGCCTCGGCAGCGCGGCCGAGCGTAATACCAATGACGGAGAAGTCGAAGTCGCCGAACGTAGTGTTCTTGAAGCCAAAGACGTCAAGAACGGGCAGGAGCAGGGCCGGGGCAAAGGTGATGAGCAGGCCGTTGACGAAAGCGCCAAGAGCTGCGCCCTTGCGACCGCCGGTAGCATTGCCGTAGATACCGGCGGTAGCACCGCAGAAGAAGTGGGGAACCATGCCCGGGATGATGAAGATGCCCAGGGTAGCGCCCACGATGAACATACCGACCACGCCACCGATAAAGGAAGCGACAAAGCCGAGGATGACGGCGGTGGGAGCATAGGGGAAGAAGACGGCGCAGTCGACGGCGGGGATGGCACCGGGGATCAGCTTGTTGGAGATGCCCTGGAAAGCCGGGACCAGGTCGGCGAGAATCATACGGACGCCGTTGTAGACGATAGTGACACCGACGGCGAAGGACAGGGCACAAGTCAGGGCATAGACGATCACATTGTCGCCGCCAGCGGTCTTGGTAACGACCGCAGGGTCTGCGATGTAAGCGGCAAAAGCGGTAACCAGATAGAAGAAGGCCATGGTAAGAGCCGTGGAGATGGTGGTGTCGCGCAGGAAGGCAAACTTCTCGGGAACCTCGATCTTCTCGGTGCTGTTCTCCTCGGCGTCCTTAGCAAAAAGCGTACCGACTGCAGCGGAGATGTAATAGGCGAGTGAACCGAAGTGGCCCATGGCGATTTCATCGCCATCGGTAACCTTCTCGGTGAAACGCTGACCAACGGCGGGAAGCATAGCGCTCACGAGGCCCAGGAACATGCCGCCCACGATGACAAGCTGGACATCCTGGAAGCCAGATGCCTGCAGAACGGCAGACAGCAGGCAAGCCATAAACATGCTGTGATGGCCCGTCAGGAAGATGTACTTAAACTTGGTAAAGCGGGCAATGATAATGTTTACGACGTAGCCGAGAATCAGGATCATCATGGTCTGAACGCCAAGGACGCTCTGAGCCATCGAAACGACGACCTCGTTGTTAGGCACGACGCCGGTGATGTGGAAACCGGTCTCGATGAAGGTACCCAGCGGAGCAAGGTTCTCCTGAACAACAGCGGCGCCAGCAGACAGCATGATGTAACCAAGAATAGGCTTCAGGGTTCCCGTCATCACCTTGTGGGCAGGGCGCTTGAGCGCAACAAGGCCCACAAAGGCAAACAGACCCATGATCCACGCTGGCTTGGTCAGAATCGATTGGATAAACTCAAGTATGGGAAGGATGGCTTGCATCTGCGCTTCCTTTCTCTCTAACGTGGGCGCGTTTCCCTCTTCCACAGGGAACCGCCCTTTTTTATGCCGCTTTAGGCGTTAGCAGCGGCCGCTTTGATTGCCTCAAGGGCGTCTTCGCGGATCTTCTTCTTGTTCACATAGCTGCGAACGATCACAACGTTGCCGTGGAGCTCGGGGGCGAGCTCCTTAACGGTGATGAACAGATCCGGATTTGCGGAAGAAGCACCGTTCAGGTCCATAGACTCAACGTCGGCCTTGATGCCCTCCTCCTCGCAAAGCTCCTCGACTTTGCCAGCGAGCATCAGGCTAGACCCGATGCCGTTTCCGCATACGGTGATGATATGCATGGCAACCTTCCTCTCCTACACGTGACGGTTTTCCGTCTATCCAAAAGCGGCGACGCATCGCCGTGCCATTAAGGCCTAAAAGAATGAACGCATGGTCTCCAAAACCTGCTCGGGCGTATCGCATGCGCTGAGCTTGGCAACGCAGTCCTCGTCCTCGAACATCTGCGAAAGCTCCGCCAAGCAGCCAAGATGAGCCTTGGGGTCGGGTGCGCAAATACCCACGAGCACGTGAACCGGATCGAAATCCTCATGTCCAAATGCAACGGCAGGGTCAAGCGTGACAATGCAGATGCCGGCCTCGCTCACATTGCCATCGGCCTGAGCGTGAGGCATGGCAATGCCCTCTTCCAAGACCATATAGGGACCGAATTTGTGAACCGACGAAATCATGGCGTCAACATAGCTCTGGTCGCATTTGCCGGCGTCAACGAGCAGCTTACCGCATGCCTTGATCGCTTCCTCCCAATCGGAGGCCTCGACGTGGCAGGCAACAAGCTCGGGCTTAAGAAGATCGGTCAGCATGCTCGCCCCCTACTCCTCGGGCAGGATATGGAAACCAAGTGCCTGAATGTCGCGGGCGAAGCCCTTGACCGTATCAAGCGAGTACTCGAGTAAATCTTTTCCGAAATTCTTGCGCTTGGCAAGAAGGGCATTGGGGACCGTAATGATCTGGCAGCCAACGGACTCCGCCTGGAAGATATTGAGGACCTCGCGCGTAGACGCCCAAAGAACCTCGGCAGCAGGCTTGACGGCAGCCTTCTTTACGGACTCCGCCATGAGGGGCAGCGGATCGACGCCGGTATCGGCAATGCGACCGGCAAAGATGGACAGAATAGAGGGGGTCTCGGCAGAGACGGCATCGACAAACTCGTCGACCTGCTCGGGCGTGAAGATGGTAGTGACATTCACCTTGATACCGTCGGCAGAAAGGCGCTTGACCAGCGCGGCGGTGGACTCGCCCTTGGTGTTGAGTGCCGGGATCTTAACGTAGACGTTGTCTGCCCAGGTTGCAATCTCGCGGGCCTCGGCTTCCATACCCGCCTCGTCGTCGGCAAATACCTCAAAAGAGACCGACACATCGGTGATGTGCTCAAGAACCGTCTTGGCAAAAGCGCGGTAGTCAGTCACGCCACCGGCCTTCATAAGGGAAGGATTGGTCGTGAAACCCTGAACGTTACCATTGTCATGCATGTCAAGCATGCCTTCGAGGTTAGCGCCGTCGGCAAACACCTTGATCGCCATGTTCGGTCCTTTCTCATCTAGCACTATTGCTATCGAAAGCCTTCTTCTTTGTTTCAAAAGCTTTTCGGTTTTCTTTTATAAACCATTTCAAAAGCTATCGAAAGCTCAATTGTCATCTTTCCGTGAACGGTCGAATATCGGGTGTGAACGTACTTCTTTTGGGCGGCACCTTCAGAACAAGACCCTCTACACGCTATTTAAGTGCAAACTATCTGCTACGCATGCATTTGGGACATGCCATTCCGTTCATTTGATTCATTCGATTTTGCCTTGTCCTTTTCATATCGATACGTTATATTTCGATTACGAAAGGCGTATCTTTTGCCTTTCGTTCAAAAGGAGCGGCATATGGCATCTACTTCAGACCTTTCACCGGCCGAGCGTCAGCGATTTATTATGAACTGGCTGGCCGAAAAGCCAAATATCTCGGTATCCGACATCGTTCGCCGTTTTTCGGTTTCGGAAGTCACCGCACGACACGACCTCGTCTCGCTGGAATCCGAAGGCAAGCTGCGTCGCGTACGCGGCGGAGCGGTATCGCTTTCTCGCTCCAACGCAATCTCGTATCCCGAGGAGCGTATCAATGTCCAAGTCGAGGCCAAAGAGGCCATCGCCGCAACCGCGGCAACTCTTGTTGATGATGGCGATGTTCTGGTAATTGATATCGGCACCACAGGCTTTTACTTCGCTAAGGCCCTCATGGACAAGCGTGAGATCACCATTATCACCGGCGATCTTGCAATCGCGAACTATGCCAGCTTTAATCTCCCCAATGCTTCGGTAGTGCTGCTGGGCGGCTCCGTGCGCAAGGGCCACCTCTATCTCGCGGGCGCACTAACGCTCGACTGCATGAGCAAACTCCATGCCGACAAGGCGTTTGTCAGTGCCGACGGATTCCACCCCGACCACGGTTTTACCGTCGAGCACGACTTCTCAGCCATGATCAAGCATATGTACCTGACCAACTCAAACCAGAGTTACATGATGGTTGACCAGGGAAAGTTCAACAAGACCAGTTTTTATCAGTCCGCGCAGATCGATGACCTCGATGGCATCATCGTTGATGGAGACGACGAGGGCATCATGACGGCGGCGATCGAGAACAGTCGCAGCCATCCCAAGCTCTATATTGCATAATAGCTCAAATGGCCGGGTCGCCCCCTGCGGGCGACCCGGCCATTTATTCAATCAACCCAAAATGCCGCATCGCTGTGACGGTGCCGTCGTGTGCGACATCGTCGGTCACGTAGTCGGCGACCGCCTTGACCTCGGGCATGGCGTTGCCCATGGCGACAGCCGTCTCGACCGCAGCGAGCATACCCAGATCGTTGCCCGAATCGCCGAAGCCAAAGGTGCGCGCATTTCCTTCGCGGCCCAGATACGCCAGCGCTCGCGCCACGCCCACGCCCTTGTCAATACCCTTGGGGCTCAGCTCGCGATTCTGGCCACCGGTGTTGCACAGCTCAAACTCGCAATCGATAAAGCCGTCATCATTGGCTACGCGAGCCAAACTGGGCACACTGAGGCATACCTTGCCCACGCGCAGACTGCCGTCGACGCGCATTTCCTCGGTGCTGTGCACCACAGAAGTGCCGATCAGAGACGACTGCTCAACGCCCACAGGCTCCAGGGCAAAAGTAGCCACGTTGGTCTCGAAAAAGGCCTCAATCCCTGCCGCGGCCATACGGCGCGCAAGCTCCTCGATAACGTCCTCGTCAAAGCAGTCCTCGTGTACCACGCGTCCCTCGACCTCGATCGTGGCGCCTGCCATGGCCACGACGCCCGCGGGGTCGAGCGCACGCAGGCTATCGGCGATAAGCCACAGGGGGCGACCCGTGCAGATAAATGCCTTGTGCCCTGCATCGCGCAGTGCACGGAACGCCTCAACCACCGCCTGCGAGGGGTGAACCGCCGAAAAGTCCTTATCGCTCATATCGTCGGGATCGAACGATGTCAGCGTGCCGTCCACGTCAAAAAAGAGCACGGCGGAATCGGGGCACGCATCAATCATATGGGTTCCTTTCGGGGATGAGGGCAAACGAAGCATCCATCATATAATGGAGCGACGCAACCAGAGAGGTCACCCATGGAATTTTACGCAAGCTGCCCCGAGGGCTTTGAGTCCGCACTCGCCGATGAGCTTAAACGCCTCGGGCTTTCGCATGTCCGCCGGCTGAAGGGCCGCGCTACGTTTGAGGGCGAGCTCGAAGAAGGCTACCGCGCCTGTCTGTGGTCGCGCCTGGCGAGCCGCGTGTTCGTGGTTCTTGGGCGCTTTGAGGCGCAGGATGCCGACGAGCTGTACGATAGCGTTTACGACATCGCCTGGGAGAACATCATCCGCCCCGGCGCAACCATCGCCATCACCGCCCGCGGCGTGACCGAGCAGCTGCGCAACACACGCTTCTCTGCCTTGCGCGCCAAGGACGCATTGTGCGACCGCCTGGCCGAAACCACGGGCCGTCGCGCCGATGTCGATGCCGCCGATCCCGATGTTCACCTGCTGCTTTCGCTGCGTCAGCGCCGTGCGAGCATAAGCCTGGACCTTTCGGGCGACCCGCTGTTCAAGCGCCTGCCGCCCGCAGCGACCCGCGCCGGCGAGGGCGCGCACGTGCTGCGCCCCGACTACGCCGCCCTGGTGCTGGCGCAGGTCGGCTGGACCGCACTATGCGAGCGCGAGTTGACGGCCGACGATTACGAGAACGAAGCCCTGCCCACGCTGATCGACGCCTCGTGCGCCGGCGGCGGTCTGCTGCTGGAAGCCGTGAACATTCTGACCGACCGCGCCCCGGGCGCTGCACGCGAGCGCTGGGGCTTTGAGGGCTGGCAGCCGCACGACGCCGCCCTGTGGGAGCAGCTGCTTGCCGAGGCACGCGAGCGCGAGGCGGCGGCGCGCGAGCGCCAGGCGCGCATCGTCGCCGTGGACATTGACCCCGCTGCCCGCAAGACTGCCGAGCGCATGGTCAAGTGCGCCGGCTACAAGCGTTTTGTCGACTTTTGCGCTGCCAAGCCAGCCACCGTGCTGGACCATGCAGGCGCTGTCGCCGGCGCCGCCGTGGTCGCGGATACGACCGAGACACCGCTTTCGCTCATGCACGACGCCATGACGCTGGTCGGCGAGCTGCGCCGCGCGCCCGAGCTTGCCGCGGCGCCGGTCGCTGCGCTCACCCGCGATGGGTTGCTGGCCCGCTCGCTCCACGCCGAGCCCGAGCGCTCGATCGCCGTCATGCCCAACAACGAGGAGGCGACCGTCGAAGTCTGGCCGTCGCTCGACCACGCCGCCGCAGCGTTTGAGGCTGCGACCAGCGCAGATGCCGAGGCCGAGGTTGCGGATACCAACGAAGTCAACGACAAAGCCGCCAGCACCCCCATGCCCGAACCTGCCGCCACACTCGACCTGGGCGACGGCAAGCCGCTGCCCGTGCTCATCCCCGAGTCCGAGCAGTTCGCCAACCGCTTGCGCAAGAACGCCCGTCTGCGTCGCAAGTGGGCAAAGCGCGAGGGCGTGAGCTGCTACCGCGTCTACGATGCCGACCTGCCCGATTACTCCGCCGCCATTGATCTATACGAGGGCTGCCCGCAGACGCCGGGCCGCTGGCTCGTCATCGCCGAATACGCCGCGCCCAAGACCATCGATCCCGCGCTTGCCCAGGCCCGCATGCTCGACATTCTGGCCATCGCGCCGCGCATCCTAGATGTTCCCGCCGAGCACGTGCACGCCAAGGCCCGCATGCGTTCGCGCGGCGGCTCGCAGTACGGCAAGCAGGGCGCCGGCAAGGGCGGCTCGGGCGAGCGCGCCAATATCGCACGCCGTCGTCTGCCGCTCATCGAGGAGGGCGGCCTTACCTTTGCCGTCAACTTTGACGACTACCTGGACGTCGGCATCTTCTTGGATCACCGCGTCACCCGCAACCTGGTGCGCGAGCACGCCAAGCAGGCGCGGCGCTTTCTCAACCTGTTCGCCTATACCGGCACCGCTACCTGCTATGCGGCAGACGGCGGCGTCGAGGAAACTGTGACGGTCGACCTCTCCAACACCTACCTGGACTGGGCCGAGCGCAATATGCGCCAGAACGGCTTTGTTGGTCCGCAGCATCATTTTGTGCGCGACGACGTGCTTGCCTGGATTCGCGTCCAGCGCCAGACGCGCAACCGCTGGGACCTGATTTTTGTCGATCCGCCCACGTTTTCGAACTCATCAAAGATGGGCCGCCGCACCTGGGACGTCCAGCGCGACCATGTTGAGCTTTTGGCCGGCGTATCGCGCCTGCTCGCACAGGGCGGCCACGCCATCTTTAGCTGCAACCTGCGCGGCTTCCGCCCCGAGACGCGCAAGCTCGCGCGCGCGGGCGTCGTGCTAGAGGACATTACGGCGCAGACCATCCCGGAGGACTTTGCGCGCAACCAGAAGGTGCACCATTGCTATATCGTGCGCCGCCTGCCCATCGAGGACGCCATGGCCGAAGTCGGCTTTAGCGCCGAGGAGATTGCAGAGCGAACCGAAGAGCTGCGCAACCCCGAAGCCCGCAAGCCTCGCGCAACGACACCCGCGCACGCGCAGGCCGGAGACCGAGGGTCGCGCGGCGACGGCAAGCCTGCCTGCGCCGGCAAGCCCAAAAAGAAGAAGTTCTACGCCAGCAAGCCCAAGGGTAAATAAACAAAGTTGCGGTGGAATGCGGACTGTTTTGCCTGGAAATTAGGCAAATTTAGACCGTATTTCACCGCAACTCATATTGGGATGGTGGTTGGCGATCTAGCCCTGGGTGACCAGGCGATAGCCGATACCCACGTGCGTCTGGATATAGCGCGGATGCGCCGGATCGGACTCGATCTTCTTACGCAACGTGCCCATAAAGACACGAAGGCTCGCCAGGTCGCTCTTAGTTGCCGTGCCCCAAATCTCGTGCAGGATAAACTGGTGCGTCAGCACCTTGTCGGCGTTGTGCGCCAGCAGGCACAAGAGCTTGTACTCGATCGGCGTCAGATGCAGCTCCTCGCCATCCATCGTGGCGATGCCGGCATCAAAATCGATATGCAGCTCACCGGTATCGAACGAGCCCTCGGAGGCAACGCCACCCGTTTGCGCATACGAAAGGCGCCTGAGCGTCGTGCGAATGCGCGCGAGCAGCTCCTCGACCGAAAACGGCTTGGTCAGGTAGTCGTCGGCACCGGCATCGAGTGCGCGAATCTTGTCCGCATCCTCGCTGCGCGCCGAGACCACAATGATCGGCATGCCCGACCATGCGCGCACCGACTCCACCACCTTGACGCCGTCCATATCGGGCAGGCCCAGATCGAGCAGCACAATACTCGGTGCCTGCGATGAGGCGGCGGCGATGGCGGCATGGGCGGTCTCCACGGCCATATGGCGCAAGCCGTGCGCCTCGAGCGCGGCAACGATAAGGTTGCGGACGGCGGGGTCGTCCTCAACGACCAAGATGAGCGGTTTCATGGCAGAGTTCGACACAGCGTTACTCCTTATCAAACGAAACGTCGGCGGCGGGAAGCCCAATCGTAAAGACCGAGCCGTGCGGGTCCGCCGCGGCAACCTCTATGCTACCGCCATGCGCCAACATAATGGATCGGCAGAGCGAAAGTCCCAAGCCCACGCTGCGATGGCTATCAGCCAAGCCATGGTTGACAGTGTAGAACGATTCAAAGATCCGGCCCTGCTCCTCGGGCGCAATACCGGGACCGTCATCGGCGACGGAACATGCCACCTTTCCATCGTTCGCCATAATCGAGATCACGATATGCGAGCCCGACGGCGTATAGGCAATAGCGTTGTTCACCAGGTTCACCACCAGCTGCACCATCAGGCGCGCATCGACGTTGACGAGCGCCGGCTCGTCGCACGGCACCACCTTAAGATCGTGCTCGCGTACGGCCGGATTCACGTGGCGCAGCGCCTCCTCGACGATATCGTCCATGAGCTCAAGCGTGGTCGACAGATGCATGCCGCCGCCCTCGAGCTTTGTGATGGCGAGCAAATTCTCGACGGTGGCGTTGAGCCATTGCGCATCCGAACGAATGGAAAGGAGCATGCCGCGGCGCGTCTGACTATCGAGCACAGCCGTGCCGGTCGAACCCTGGTCGAGTAGCACGTCGGCATTGCCCGAAATGCTGGTAAGCGGCGTGCGCAGATCGTGCGAGATGGAGCGCAGCAGATTGGCGCGCAGCTGTTCGTTTTTGGCGAGCACCGCCGCCTCCTCGCGGGCCTCCATGGCGCGGGCGCGATCGAGTGCCAGCTCGCCTTCGCTCACGATGGCGTCGGCAAGTGTCCGTTCCTCGTGCGTCAGCACGTCGGGCTCGGCAACGATAGCCAGCACGCCCACCACCGAGGCGGGGTCGCCCGAGCGCACGAAGCTGTCGCCTGCGCAAACCGTCAGGTAGACGCCATAAAACGCCGAGCCGCCATAGGTGGCATCGAGCGGCGTTCCCACATAGGCGGACGCCGAGAGCCGCGGCGGCATCTGGGGCGTCAGCTGGTGCACCGGCGCGGCGTCGCCCACGGCCGTGTACGTCGCACGCGGCAGCAAATCATCATCGTCGGCGTCGGCGCTGTACCACACGACCGGACAGCCCGAAAGACGCGCCAGCTGCGTTGCCATGGCATGCACAATCTGCTGCTGATCGGAACACCGCTGCAGCATGCGGTTGGTCTCGAGCACCATATGCGTGCGACGGTCGCTGGCGGCAGCCTGTGCCAAGGCGCGGCGCAGGGCCAACGCAATCGAGCTCGACACAAGCGAGACCACAAACATGATGAAGAACATGCCGGGATAGACGCGGTCGATAAACGATAGCGAGCAGCGCGGGTCGACAAACAAGAAGTTGTAGAGCGCTACGGCGGCAGCCGAGCTCAGCAAGCAATACAGGCGGCTCCAGGTAAAGAATGCGCACAGCTGCACGGCGAACACATAGACGATCATGATGCTCGGCGCGAGACCAGGATGGTCGAGCAGCGCACCCACAATCGTCGCCGCGACCAGCAGCCCCGCCGATACGCAGGCGTCATACAGAGGGCTGCGACGTGTCAGCGTTGTGCGCCGCCACCAAAAGCTATCGGCAATATCGCCGTCCGCACGGACGTCCATCGGCACCCCGCCCCTCTCTTAAAAACAAAAACCACCACAGAGGGGACAGCACCTTTGTGGTGGTTTCCCTTGTGGTGGTTCCAAGTGTATAGCCTTTGCAGTCTGCGGTCGTTAGACAAACAGCACGTGCGCGAGCAGGGCACACACTCTTGTCCATCGAAGGCCAACTCCATGCAACCTGTCGGCGACTACGGGCGCTCGTTGGGGGCCAAGCGCTGCATCTTGTTCACAGCCTTGAACTTGGTGAACAGCGGCACATACTCAAAGCTCACGTTGGAGTTCTCCAGGCCATACCAGCGCGCCGGCGTACCGGCAAAGCGACGGATGATGTACTTGAGCGTGATGGCCGTGCGCTCGCTCGGCTCCACGTCACTCTCGGGCGCCAGGAGCTTGCGGATCATGACGAACTTAAACGTGCCGATGTTGCCCGGATCCTTGTAGACCGAGTAGTCATGCATCTGCGGCGGCAGCTCGCCAGTGGCGGCCAGATCCTGAACAACCTGGCGCAGGTAGGCGTTCACGCGCTGGTTAACCTTGTAGCCCAGGTACAGATGCACGCGGAAAACATAGTCGGTGCCAAACGTCTCGACCGAATAGGCAAAGGTATGCGGTTCATCCATGGTCTCGACGTTCACGAACCACCAGGCGCGGGCGCGCTTGGGATGCTTGTCCAGAATCGAGTAGACGATATCGCGGTCGATGTAGTCGGTATTGGTGTCCTTGGTCAGGTACACGATGTTGTCGCTCATAAGCTCATAGCGATCGTCGTCGCGCAGGCGCTTGAGCTGCGGCAGATAGCTGCGCAGCGGCAGCAGCGTAAACTGACGCCGCTCGACCGCCGTGCCGTTGTACCAGCACAGCATAACGCCCATGATGAGCATGGCCATAAGAATAGTGAAATAGCCACCGTGGAAAAATTTGGTGAGCGAACTCACAAAGAAGAAGCCCTCGAGCATAAGGAAGAACGCAACGAAGATATACGGGACGACCTTAAGGCCGCGATCAACATGCAAGTAGAAGAAGAGCAGCAGCGTCGTGCACATCATGGTCAGGGTAATCGCCAAGCCGTAGGCGGCCTCCATGTGCGCCGAGCTCTGGAACAGCAGCACCACGATGACGCAGCCCACAAGCATGACGTTGTTGACCATGGGAATATAGAGCTGGCCCTTGGTCTCGGCAGGATAGAAGACCTGCATGTGCGGCATGAGGTCCAGGCGGCTGGCCTCGGACACCAACGAGAAAGCGCCGGTGATGAGCGCCTGCGAGGCAATGATGGCCGCGACGGTGGAAAGGCCGACGGCAAAGGGACGCAGGCCCGGGGTAAGCATCTGGTAGAAGGGGTTGAGGTCGGCGATACCCATGAGCTCCGGGTTGCCGGCGTTGTTGATAAGCCACGCGCCCTGGCCCATGTAGGACAGCAGCAAGCAGCACTTAACGAACGGCCAGGTTGCGTAGATGTTGCCGCGGCCCACGTGGCCCATGTCGGAATAAAGCGCCTCGGCACCGGTGGTGGCGAGGAAGCAGCTACCCAGAATCATGATGCCCGCATGGTTGTTGGGGCTCAACAAAAAGGCGATGCCGCGCACCGGGTTGAGGCACAGCAGCACGGCGGGGTGCTGGAAGACAAAGAACAGACCCGTGCCGCCCAGGAACAGGAACCACAGCGTCATGATGGGGCCAAAGGCGTGGCCGATCTTGGCCGTGCCGATGCGCTGCACCAAGAAGAGCGCAATGATGATGGCAAGCGTGATGGCCACGACGCGGGCCTGATCGTCGCCCAGCACGGCATGGACTGCCGGAATGGTGCGCAGGCCTTCGATAGCCGTAGTCACGGTAACGGCAGGCGTGAGGATGCCATCGGCGAGCAGCGCCGCGCCGCCCAGCATGGCGGGGATGATGAGCCATTTGCCGCAGCGCTTAACCAGGCTGTACAGAGCAAAGATGCCGCCCTCGCCATGGTTGTCGGCGCGCAGCGAGATGAGCACGTACTTGACGGTCGTCAGCAGCGTGACCGTCCATACGACGAGCGAGAGCGCGCCGAGCACGAACTCCTCCGTGACGCTTCCGATGCCGCCGTTGCCGGCAACGAGCGCCTTGGTTACATACATGGGGCTGGTGCCGATATCGCCATACACCACGCCCAGCGTGACGAGCATCGCCGAGATGCTCACAGGAATCGCAGCGTGCGAGGCTGCCTCCTTGGCCTTTTGTTCCATAAGCCGGTTTCCTCCCAACTTTAACGTTCGAGGGGATTATAGATAATCACCCCATGTTTTAATGCAGTGTTTTCCCAGCTAGATAAACATTTATACGGCCTTTAGGCCACCGCGGCGATATGGAATGTGACAAAGGGACTGTCCCTTTGTCACATTCGTCATTTTCCGAGCCAGTTTTTGAACCACCACTCCATGGATCGGCTCATCTCGGCCATAAAGGGGCTCGTGTGCTTGCGGGTGTAGATATCCACGACGCGCTCCCCCACCTCGCGGGCATGCGGACGGAACATCGCGTCCATCTCGGCCACCTGCGCATCCATGGTCGCGGCATCGGCGCGGCGATAGCGCTCCTCGTGCACCAGGTTCACCACGGGATGCGCAATCGCCGGGCGCTCCTTGCGGGGCGTGCCGATGATGAGCATCGACAGCGGCATGGTATGGGGCGGCAAGTCCAGCAGCGCAGCAACTTCCTCGGCGTTCTCGACGACATCACCGATATAGCAGCTCCCCAGCCCCAGGGCCTCGGCGGCGACCACGGCGTTTTGGGCAGCGATCACGGCATCCTGTGCCGCGATGGCAAAGTCGCCTAAACCCGGCGCGCGGCGGGGCGCCTTGCCCGTGCGCTCGACAAACTCGGGCTCAAAGCAACCCACGCGCTCAAACAGATCGATCCACTTGGCATAGTCGACCACAAATATAAGTGCCCAGGGCGCCTTGGCGATCATGGGCTGGTGGTCGCACAGGTCGGCCAGGCGATCGAGCGTTGTCTGCTCGCGGATACTCACGATGGAATACATCATCATGGCGCCTGCCGACGGCGCGCGGCTCGCCGCATGCAGAATCGCCGCCCGCTGCTCGTCGGTCACTGCTACGGGACGGTCGTTGTCATCGCGCGCAAAAGCGCGCGTGGACGAACGGTGCTCCAAAATGTCCAGCACCGCGTTGCCCGTGGTCTCGACCGGATAGCCGCCCGCGCCCATGCCAGCGCCCACGTCGCCCGCACTCGTCATACAAACCTGCTCGTTCATCGCCTCATCCTCGCCATTTCTTTAAGAAGCCTTTACGTTTCCGTGTAATTCCCGTCCATTATCGCGCAGGTCGCCACTACATTGCGCCACACCGCCACACATGCGCGCTAATATGGCTGGTTGTTGTGCGCAGCCACCAATCGCAGCGCATATCTTGGTAACAATCGGGTAAACCCCCGCTTTCGTAGTTTTAAGTTTGTGAGGAGTCTCAGCATGTTCGCAGCCGCCATCTCGCTCGTCGGTCTTGCGGCGACCGTCTTCCTTGTCTTGCGCGAGGCCAAGGCCATTCGCGCGCAGTCGGGCACCGTTGCCAAGGGCGCTCTTGGATGGAGCGTCGCCTTCGGTCTGTTCCAGGTCTTTTTGACCATTTGGGGCGCCATGGGCCTCGTCGCCCAAAACGAGCCGCTCGCCTTTGTAATGCTCGTTCTGACCAATGCCATCCTCACCGGCTGCGCCTGGGCCAGCATCGCACGCGACCGCATCGCCCCGCGCGTCTTTGCGTTCGCCGCGCCCGACGCCCCCGCCCCCACCGGCAAGCTCGCCCGTCTGCGCGGCGCCTTTGTGGGCAAACCGCTCGTCGCCGCCGTGCTGTGCCTGCTGCTCGCCGGCGTCTTTGCGCTGCTGGGCATGGAGGTCTCGTCCAACCACGACTTTACCTGGGTCTACCCCCTGTGCATACTGCTCGAGTGGGCCATCATCACCACGCTCATGGTCGGCCTGTTCTTCCTGTTCCAGCGCCGCGGCGCAGCTCCCGCCGCCCTGGCCTTCGCCCTCTTTATCCTGGGCATTGCCGAGTTCTTCGTCATCACGTTTAAATCCATGCCCATCCAGCCGGGCGACCTTTCGGCCATCTCCACCGCCGCCGCGGTCGCCGGCAACGGCTACACCTACTCGATCTCGCTGTTCTGCGTGCTGTCCATGGGCTTTACCGCCATCGCCATGCTGCTATGCGAGTACGCCGGCCTGGTAGCACCGCACCGTCAGAAGGGTGCCTCCAACGCCAAGCGCATGCTGCTCACCAACCTGCTCGTAGCGGTGCTGTGCCTGGGCGGCGTGACCGCGCATGTCACGCTTATCGACTACTACAACACCCTCGGCATCACCGTCTACACCTGGCGCCCGCTCGAGAGCTACTGGCGCGAGGGTTATCTGCCTGCCTTTATTAGTGCGGCACAGTCCATCAAGCCGCCCAAACCCGCCAACTACTCCGCCGACGACGCCAAGGCAACGCTCAAAAAGTATGCCAAGGCCTATGACAAGTCCGATGCCGCCACAAGCGACGCCCGTACCGCCGCCCAAGAGCAGTTCGATAGCGAGAAGCCCACGGTCATCGCCATTATGAACGAGACCTTCTCGGATCTTTCGATCTATCAGGAGATGCACGCCGGCTACGAGGGCCCGCAGTACTTTAAGAACCTGTCCGACTGCCTCAGCCGCGGCAAGCTCTACGTGAGCGCCTACGGCGGCGGCACCGCCAATACCGAGTTTGAGTTTATGACCGGCAACTCCATGGCCAACCTGGGCTCGGGCGTGTACCCCTACACCATCTACACCATGGAAACGACCGGGAACCTGGCAGAGCAGTTCAAGTCGCTCGGATATTCCACAACGGCCATGCACCCCAACCACGCAACCAACTGGAACCGCGAGAACGTCTACAAGGACTTTGGCTTTGACCAGTTCCTGTCTATCAACGACTTCCAGGGAGCCGACACCTTGCGCGGCATGGTGACCGACCAGGCAACCTACGACAAAATCCTTGAGCTGCTCAACCAGAACGCCGACCCGCAGTTTATCTTTGACGTGACCATGCAGAACCACTCGGGCTACGATACGGGCCTGCTGCCGGCAGATAAGCAGATGCACCTGAACATCGACACGACCGATCTGGACGCCAAGACCATCGAGGACGGCACACTCTCCGATGTCGACGAGTACGTCTCGTGCATCGAGCAGTCCGACCAAGCGCTGCGCTACTTCCTCAATGCCCTGCGCAATCTTGACCGCAAGGTGGTCGTGGTGTTCTGGGGCGACCACCAGCCGTTCTTCCCGTCCAAGTTCAACGATAAATGGTTTACCGGCGAGGACGACGCTACGCATCAGGAGCGCCTGTGGCAGACCGACTACATCATCTGGGCCAACTACGACGTTGCCGGCTGCGACCAGGCGAGCGAGGTCGACGACCTGTCCACCAACTACCTGTCCACCCAGCTGATGCAGCTGATCGGCGCACCACTGACCGACTACCAGAAAGCGCACATGACGCTGCGCAAGTCGCTGCCCGCCATCAACTCGGTAGGCTACGAGGACGCTAGCCTGCGCTGGGCGCTCTCCTCCAACGTCACCGGCGAAGACGCCGTCGCCGCGGCGGCCACCAAGGCGCGCGAGGATTACGCCAAGATGCAGTACTACGAGATGTTCCGCGACGGCAAGAACGTGTACACCGAGCACCTCCAGACCGAGGCCAACGAGACCGACCCCAACCTGGCGCCGGGTACGACCAAGATCAAGTAGCGGCGCGTCTTACCTGGTTCGTCTGCCCGGCGGCACGGAACGTAAGGTTCCCTGCTCGGACAGTCCTGCTCGCACGGAGAGCACATTGAGTGCTCTCCGGCTCGTGCGGAACTCGCGATGAACCTTACATTCCGCGTCGCCGGGCAGACGCCTCGGTGTTGAAGCGCGGCTTGTCATGAGAGCATCCGCAACATATATAAGATGAAGGCCACGTTACGTGGCCTTCTTTGTATCCGGAAAGCGTATCCCGGAATCTGCCTTCGGAATGGGACGCAGTTTCCGCTTGAGGGCCTGTTGGGAAAGCGCATCCTACTTCAAGAGTAAATTCCGGGTCGCACTTTCCGCTAAGGCTCTCAACCGGAAAGTGCATCCCATTCCAGCCTTAATTCCGGGACACAGTTTCCGGACAAAGCGTAAAGCGGAAAGTGTATCCCAGTCTGAGCGCGGGACTGCGGACGATTTCCTGGACCGCTAAATCGCGGCCATCCCCAGCGACGACCGGTAGTCGTCCGGTGTCGCGCCACCGAGCGCGTCGCTTGCCCGCTCGGAGTTGAAG
>NZ_JBQKLA010000022.1:0-24489 GCF_052116465.1 Collinsella sp. Sow4_D11
GCTGCGCCTATGGCACTTCAACATCATTGTCGCAGCCCCGACCCGCGGTCACGAGCGGGGGCTCCTATCTTTTTAGTGCCCTCGGATTGGGTCATAGTGTCTGTCCGTCCTCAACCTGTGATTCCGCCACGGTCCGTTTCGGTGCATGTAATCCCTTGGGGACGGAGGAAAAGGGATCATTTTCCGAAACCTTTCCGCAACAATGTAGCCTCCACGGCGCCGGCGCCCGCCTGCCGTGCTCCCTGCGCTACACTTAGTCGCACTGTGGCGCCGTTGCGCCGCGCCCGATCCAAGGGGGACACTCATGAAGAACACTCAGCTGTTGCTGATCAACGATATGTGCGGCTACGGCAAGGTCGCGCTTTCCGCCATGCTGCCGGTGCTGTCGCACATGGGTTACCGTATCCACAATCTGCCGACGGCACTTGTGTCCGATACGCTCAACTATCCCAAGTTCTACATCCACGACACCACGGAGTACGTGCGTCAGAGTCTTGCCGTCTGGGAAGAACTCGGCTTTGAGTTCGACGCCATCTCGACCGGCTTTATCGTGACCGAGGAAGAGACGCGCATTATCTCGGACTTTTGCCACCGCCGTGCGCAAAAGGGCACCAAGGTGTTCGTCGACCCCATCATGGGCGACAACGGCAAGCTCTATGCGGGCGTGCCCGAGTCCACGATTGGCCTTATGCGGCACCTGCTGGAGTGCGCAGACTACGCGGTGCCCAACTATACCGAGGCGTGCCTGCTTGCCGATAGGCCTATTGCCGAGCAAATTACGCCCGAAGAGGCCCGCGCCCTTGTGGACGCCGTGCGCGAGCTGGGTGCCAAGTCGGTGGTCATTACGAGCACCGTGGTCAATGGCACGAACGCGGTTATCGGTTACGACCATGTGGCGGGGGAGTACTTTACGATTCCCTTTGAGCTCATTCCGGTCTATTTCCCGGGCACGGGCGATACGTTCTCGGCAGTGCTCGTCGGCCGCGTTATGGCAGGTTGGAGTCTGCAGCGCGCGACGTCCGATGCCATGCGTGTGGTGGCCGAGCTTATCGAGCGCAATGCCGACCAAGAGGACAAGTCGGCCGGTCTTCCCATCGAGGCCTGCCTGGATGTGATCGACCATGAGTAGCGCCAGCGAAAGCGGCCCCGAGCCCGCGAGCGAGGGCAAGTTGCTCGGCGCGCCACGCGGCAAGCGCCCACGTATCCGCATTAGCTGCGTGGACCAGCTGGGCACGTGCCGCTGCCACCATGGCCACACGCCCGGCGACGTCTTCGACTTCGACCGCGATCGCGGCAAGATGTGCTCCATGGCCTGCCATGTGGGCTTTCCCTATATCGACATCCTGCGCTACGGCGGAACCGTGCCCGGCAACGAGCCCGGTACGGCAAAGTTCTGCTGCCCCGAGGTCGATACGTTGAACGTCTGGCTCGCCGAGATCGTCGACGAGTAATCGAGCGTGGATTTTCTCCCACCAAGATAATGAGCGTGGATAATCTCCCGTTTAGAGCGCCGTTTTGCGTTCAAAGTGGGAGATTATCCACGCTCAATTTGTATGCGGGAGATTATCCACGCTCATTTTATGCCGATGGCGTGGCTCACGCATCCGCGCCGCCCGGGCGCCTACAGTTGCTCGAGCATGGCCGTGCAGCCGGCGAGCACATCGCGGTAGGTGGCATCGAAGTTGCCGGTGTACCAGGGATCGGCGACGTCGCCGGGGCGATCGGTCCAATCCAGCAGCCGCGAAATCTTGCCGTCGGCATCGTCGCCGAAGATGCGACGCAGGCCGCGCGCGTTCTCGGCATCCATATAGACGATGTGGTCCCAGTCACCATACTCCGCGCGACGAACCTGGCGCGCGCGGTGCGCAACGACGGGAATCCCGACCTCGCGCAGCTTGGCGACGGTGCCATGATGCGGAGGGTTGCCAATCTCCTCGGTCGAGGTCGCGGCAGAATCAATGACGAACTCCGCCTCGCGCCCAGCACGGCGCACCAGCTCGGCAAACACCGACTCAGCCATCGTCGAGCGACAGATGTTCCCATGACAGACAAATAGGATTTTGCGCATTGGCTAAAACCTCTCGAATATCAGAGTTTTCGCAGATAATCGCACTGCTTTTTGATCCCTCGTCAAGGACAGAATATCAAATTGATTCATAAATGAGCGGATTATTCTTCTTTCCAGCGTCGTAAGAATTGTCGTAAAGAACGAGGGTTTACGACTTGTTGTCACAATGTTGACCGTCCTTTGCATCCAATTTTCAGCATATCCTCTCTGACGTCGTCGAAATCAAGATGGGTGTATGTGTTAAAAGTCACGTTGATGTCGGAGTGGCCCATGATGCATTTTAGCTTCGCAGGGTTCATTCCCCTGCGTGCCATCTTCGAGCAGAAGGTATGTCGGCAGACATGTGGTGTGATTTTGGGAAGCTCATCCTTGTAGATGCGATTATGTTTCTCTATCGCGTGGTGGAAGTACTTCTCCCAGTGCAGGGCAACACGCGGCATCTCGTTTTTATCAAGAAACAGAAAACCGCTAACACCGTCAACGACCGGCTCACTCGAAGGCTTTAGACGTTGCGCAAGGATACTCCTGAAACACTCTGTCACGGCTTGAGTCATGGGAACATAGCGGATCCCGCTCTCCGTCTTGGGACGTTCGATGTAGTATCGCATGTTGCTGGTCCGCTGAAGTTGCTTGTTTACCCGAATGCTTCCGTTTTTGAAATCAAGGTCTTCGACGGTAAGACCGCAGAATTCAGAAATGCGCAGGCCCGTATTTAGAAGGATGTAGATGGCGTCACGATAGCGGTGAAAGTGTTCATCGCCCTCCACGAAAGCAAGAAATCTGCGTTCTTGGTTAGTGGCCAAGGCCTTGCGTGTAACCATGTCGTTTGTCAGTATCGTTGCGAGCTCGAAATAGAAGGGATTTCGGCGAATCAGGCTGTTCTCCTCTGCCAGTTGAAACGCCGGTCTCAGAACACCACGGATGCTATGGATTGTGCTATAGCGCTTGCCGTGGTTTTTTTGCAGGTTGATGAGCCATTCCTTGGCATCAAGGGAGGTGACACCGCATATTCGTCGCGAGCCGAATTCATCTGTAGCAAGAAAATTGAGGATCGTCTTGTAGGCGGCTCGAGTGGATTGTTTCACGGCAGTCTTTGTTTCAGTGTAACGAGATGCGAGTTCGTAGACTGTCATATTGTTCGGCGCGACCTTATCAAGCAGATCGCGCTGGATCTCATGCTCCAACGCGCGCAAGCACGGACTGGCTTTCTTCCCCTTCGGAGTTAGATCATGAGTTGTCAAGGTCCACGAGTAGACGCTCCGCGTTTTACCTCTTGCATCCACATACTTGAAGCAGTAACGGCCGTTTTTTCTCTGGCTTTCCCCGCGTCTGAGGATTCGCCCTTTGCTGTCTTTTCTCACAGTCACTAGCAGGCTCCTTCCTGTTCAGAAAAGAGCCCCGATGCGATATTTCAAGATTATCGCACGGGGCCCGATTGGTTAAGCTGTCAAGTGCGAAACGGTGTCGAGAAGCTCTTTATAAAGAGCGTTGGCGCAGGACGAGGGGGCGAGTCCTCGCGCATAACTCGAATATGGGTTTGTACGAGAGGAACCTTCGACCGGCCAGTATCCGTCGAGATCGTGCCTAAACTCAGAGAGACAGATCTCCCTCGTCTGCATCTCCGCAACGACGGAGAGGCGCCTCTCAAGTTGACCAAATCCGTCGACATCGTATTGCGGACGATAAGTCGCGGATCGGCGCATCTGTTCTCCATAGAATTCCAAGGGGCTGTAGGGCGTCGTGACGATTACGAGATCGGCGGCTATCGCTTTGTCGGAATATCGGGACGGTGCCATCACCTCATGCTCCATCGCATAGGGATCCGTGATGCGAAGCAGGTCGGCGTAGGGGATGGATGAGGGACGAAGTTCGTCAAGAATCACCGTGTGCTTGCCCTCATACCCCTGAAAGATGTCTCTCGTAGATCCAGAGACGAAGAACGGTTCGCCCTTCCGCTTCGCATAGAGCTTTGCGAGGGTGGACTTCCCCGTTCCAGCAGGCCCGAAGATCCAAACTGATTCCACCCTTCTTTCGCCCTTGAGCATCAACCCCCGCCATTCCCGGGCCTGAACCTGAAGGCGGCGTGCATAAACGTCTTCGATCTGACGCTATGTCCGGGCATATTCGGATCCGGAGAGCTGAGAGATCAAGGACTCCTTGTCGATACGACCTTCGAGAAGGTCATCGAGAAGGACTTTGATGCTGCTATGGGACCTCGTTCGAGCAACGCGCGACTCAATAGAAGCAAGTAGCGCTGGGTAATCGAAATTGGAGCGCACGATTTTGGGGTCGTACTGATGCTTGGATCGTGCGCCATCCGTTCTGTGGCACAGGTAGGAAAAACCGTTTTCCACACCTGCCTTCCAAGCCTCGATGCGCTCAGGTTTATCTCCAAGGAGCTTCGCGATGCTATTGAGCGAGCGCGGATTCTGGAACTCCATCATCACGTGAAGATGCGCGGCTGCCGGACGTCCCGCGTCCGTCGTGTCGCTGTCGTGCACGATGCCCGCATAGCGCTTCGGGGCGAGTGTTTCGATTCTTCGGTACATTTCGTCCACAAGACGGGGCAGGTGATCGAGCTGCTGCTCGTACATCATCGCGCGGGTCTTCATGGGCAGAGAATTGGTCATGGTTCCGAGTCCTTTCTCGTAAATGAGCTATTTCGGGACGATTTTGGAACGCGCCCGAGGGTGCGCCTTGGGATAACAAGCTCCCCAAGGCGCATAAATGAGCAGAATTTCAAGTAATGGAACAATCGACGGGGTCCGCTTTTGCTGCGCGAAGCGGACCCCGCGGTGGTTATTCTCTGAAGTACAGGTCAAGGAGCCGCCCAAGCTCGCGGTACACGGGGAAGTCCATGATCGGAAAATGCACAAAGCCGATGCGGTCGTGCGCCCCGTCCGTACTGCTGAACCAAGCGTCGCCCGGGGAGAAGGTGCGAGGTGCACCGAGGTCGAGCAGGCGTTCCGCGCCCCATATGAGCCGCGCCTCGGGAAGCGTCGGCTTGAAGAGGACGCGGGTGCTGCACGCCGAGCGCAGCATCGACGGCAAGCCCCCCTCCTCAACAGACGCCTCGGCGATCGAGATGATGGCGTAGCAGCCCGCGCTCGCCCCCATCGTTACGATGCGCTTCACCAGCCCATCAAACGTCGCGAGGCAGTAATCGGGGTCCTCCTTGCTCGCGCGCTTGGGAAACAGCGTGCGGAGTGCCACGTACTCATCCATGAAGAGAAGCGAAACGTGAAGCCTCGCATCCCACCAGTGCACGGCGTCTCCCGTCTCTGTCGACCTGTCGTTGAGGAAGCTCTGTCGCTCTTTGATGCTGTCGGCGAACCGTGATAACGCAGACAGGATTGCGCGAGCGTCCCTGTCAGCATTCAGTGAAACCACGCGAGGAAGTCGGGAGGGCTCGGCCTGCTTGGGGTCTATGATGAGGACTTGCGATCCGTGTCCGTCAGGACCAGCCAACAGGGCTTGGAGCAAGAGGGCGATCACGCCCGTGGTCTTTCCAGCGATGAGCATGGAACCGGAGGTGCGGAGGTCGATGCTCGTGCCGTTTTGAACGCGGAATTCGTAGGCGTTCGCCGGGCACAAATCCTCGACACGCGATGCCTTGATCTCTCGATGCAACGTCACATCTTCAAGGAAGAAGGTCACTTGATTGCATGCGACGTCTGCTTCGGCAAGTACGACGGCGTAGCGGGAGAACCTTCCGCGAAGTCGGGAGCTAATGCTAGGTCCCATCTTCGATATTTCTTCTGCCGTTGAGGATGAGGTTGAGATGGCGAGCTCGAACTGTCCAGGAGCCGTCTCTTTGCAAGAGATGTCGGGAAGAAGCTCGCCTTCTCGCAGGTGTAGAGGATTCCCGTAACGTGGATCAAAGAGCCCCTTCCTAATGCGTGCATGCAACCGTGTTGATTCAGATAGCATGACGTAATGTGTGATCCCTCCCGCAAACAACATGGTCCCAGCGAGGCTAAGAGTGGCCGCTGCGGAGGTAAGGTTGCCGCCAAACGCCATCACCGTACTGGGCTCTATGGCGATGGGCGCAAGAATGGTGTTCACGAATAGCCCGATGCAATAAACGCACGCGGCGACCGCAAATAAAGCGACCCCCAGCACACAAAGCTTTGCGCTGGGGGTCGAATACACGATCGCCGGTGCGCCACTGGAGTAACGCACCACAATCACCTAGCCCTTCGCGGGGATGACGGTAATGCCGTCCGCCGTGATGGACAACTGGTTGCGATAATCACCGTAAACCTTTGCGACCACGCCGGTGGGAATGACGTGCTGATTGACGGGAATCTCGATATCGTTCGAAACCTTGATGGAAAGCTTCTCGAAACGATTGCTGACCACCTCGCCTTCGTTTTGGTGATACTGCGTGTTATCGGTTGTGATCACCACGTCGATCTTGGTGCCGCGATGCTCTTTGGTGTTTTAATCAACCCATTTACCACCTCCGACACAAAGGAAACGCTTGCCTTTCGCAAAAGCTTCCCAATCGAACTTCATAAACTGATTCAATTTCCTCATACTCGAACTCCTCTCAATCCAATTATTTGCTGACTCCGCGTTGCGGCTCGCCGTGGACATCGAGATAGAGGCGCAGGACGTTGCGCAAGATCTCCTCGACATTTCTTGTTGCGGCATGAAGATCATCGTCCCCAAACATTGCCCCATGGAGCTTCGTGTGGGCACAAAGAATCTGGCGATACATGACGCGAGAGAACATCTCTTCGGCCTTCAGGGCATGTCGAACAGCTCGTTCAGAACAAGTCGGCATGCTCGCCGAAGACTCCTTTATAGACGACATTGCCGTACTGGTTGTTGAGATGGAGCCGCATTCAAACGGTCCGCGCATGATCTTCGGTCGGGTCATACACACCTCTTTCCTAAAATTGGATATTACCGACGATTCGTCAACCGTCATCGAGCACTCGGTGAGCACATCATGCCATAAGCTTCTGAGCTGGGATTATTTCGCAAGGACCTGTCGTTCTCGACGTCCTCTGATGAGAAGAAGTGGGGCGTAATGATGACAAAGTATTCAATCACGGAACAAACACAATTTAATAATCACCCAGATGGGGCAAATATGGACATCCAGATATTGAATCGTCGGTATCGTTGGTGTCGCTGAGCCTTCAGGCTGAGGGGGATGGGCCATTTGCGCTGAGTTGCTTGCAAAACGGGGGAGGGGATATCAGAAGAAGGCGGCTTGCAGAAGACATGCCTGAGCGCTAGAGGAGGGGCTGACCAATAGTGTGCTCCTCTTCTGGGGCCAAATCCAAGCGGAGGGGGCATGAGGCCGAGAGGAACTGCTCGTCATGGCTCACCAAAACAAGCGCGCCGGGAAAGGCGGAAAGCGCTCGCTCGAGTGCCTCCACCGAGTGCAGGTCCAGGTGATTCGTGGGTTCGTCCATGACGATGATTTCGGGGGCATCTAGTATACCGCGGGCGAGCATGAGCTTCCGCAGCTCCCCCGGGCTGATGTTCTCGCCGGACAATATTCGTTCGGGATCCGAATTGAGTTGCGCAACGATCGAAAGCAGGGCTCCACGTTCGGCTTGGGGCAGGTCCTTGATTTCCGAGAGGAATTCAATTGAGGATGAATCGTCGACTTCCTGAGGGATATACAGCGTGCGAATGTCCAATCCCGTGGCCTTGCGGCCTTCCAATATCTCCAGGATATGCTTGACCAGTGTTGTTTTCCCCGCTCCGTTGGGGCCGCTTATGCCCAGATGATCGGTATTTCCCAGATAAATCTCGGGAACCCGCAAAGATTGCCTCGGGCCGCACGGTATGCGATCTGAGCTGACGTGAATCAGTGTTTTGCGCGGGCTGGGTTGCGCTTCCATCCACAAGGTGCTTTCGTAGCGCTTTTCGACATGGTGGGCGTCGACGGCGGCTTGCGCGCGCTGGATTCGGGAGTCCATGCGCGAAGCGAGCTTGCCCGCAACGCCGTCTCTGCCAGTGAGAATGGCGAGTTTGATTCGTGCTTTCGCGTCGTGATCCTTCGGATCGACATGACGGGCGCTTCTCTTGGATGCGGACCGTGAGGCGTTTTCAACGCGCCTGATATACTCAGCCTTCATGCGCTTTTCTTCGGATCGCGCAATCGATTTGGCCCGCGCCGCGCTTTCGCGCTCCAGATTCGCCTGCGAGCGAGCTTGGGAGTAGTTGCCGGGGCGCATGGTGACGTGCCCCGACTCAAAGCACAGGCAGTCATTTGCCAAGGAGTCGAGCAACGCACGGTCGTGCGAGACGAGGAGGCCAATACCCTTGTACTCGGCGAGTGCTTTGCAAATCTGCCTTCTGCATTCTGCGTCCACATGGTTAGTCGGTTCATCCATTGCCAGAAGATCGGGATTCTGCCAAAGCGCGACGGCTATTTGAATTTTCTTCTGCTCGCCACCGGAGAGCTCGGAAAAACGCCAGAGCATATCATCGGTGATGCGGAGCATCCTTCTGAGGTGCGTGGTCGCCGGGGCGAAGTCGCACGCAAAATCGAAGAGCATGGGCGGTTCGACTCCGGCTTCTTGCGCGCAATATGCGGAGACGAGACGCGGTGAAACGACGCCGCGATCTGGAATCAGAAGTCCGCACGCAATGCGGACGAAAGTTGATTTCCCGCACCCGTTGTCTCCGACGATGCCGTGCCAGCCGGGGGCAAATGTCGCCGACACGTTGTCGAGTGCGGGCATTGCGCTGCCAGGATATGCATAAGTAATATGGGAAAGAACGAGGGTGGTGGAGCTGTTCAAATTGGTTCTTGACATTGTGCCTCCTCGGCATGGGAGGCCGCGTTTTGCCGCATATGCTCTGATTGGCTCGTTCCGACCAACGTGAACGCCCGTCGACTCGAGTCAAGCTGAAAGAAAATGAGTCGACGGCAATGCTCGCAAAGGTAGTGTTTAGGATATACGAGGATCAGTGAAAAGACGATACGACAAATGTGCAGCCAGATTTATTCTTGGATAGATGGCAATTTGCAAATTGGCGTCGATATGTATCGTCTACAGCTTCACGAATCCTTTTCCTTTCCGGGGCGCTGGCTTGGCATATGGGCCTGCGCTGAATTCTTCCGTAGAGTCTAACAAAGCAATAATGCGGACGCAAGGAGGCGTTGCGTCTGAAAGCACGCCATTGCGTTGGACGCTTGAAGGGGTTTGCAAGTCGATTGAAAGAATACTAGTGCATCCGCTTCTTGTAACTAGCATGCGATGGTGGGCGTCGTTGTTAGCGCCGGGCGATTTTAGCCGCTAATAGTCAACCGATTTTGACCAATCCCGGTCACCGAATAATGGCCACCGTGCCTCCCCGCCGCCACTACGCTGGTGGCGCCAACACGCCGCCCTCGACAGGCTGCTCGACAAGGCGTCGGTGTTCGTGATGCGGGGCCCGAGCTACCGCGGCAGGGGGCTCGACACGTACTCGGTGGAGGCCGTCCCCCAGGCGGTGAAGGTGAGGGGGATCCAGCCCGAGGGGATGTAGGAATGCGATAGGAAAGTCATAGATGCGGGCGTGTTGGCCAAAATGGGTCGGCCGGGATTGGTCAATCTCGGCCGACTATATTTGGCTAAATTTTTCCGACACTAACATCGTGAATGTTGAGCGAGGTCATCGACTTGATTTTTCTGGTGTTTGAGATATTAGCTTTCGCGATTTACCCTCCAAATTGCAGAGGTTTGAGACGACCGGAAAGGAATGCTTATGCTCGATTCTCCGTTCTTCAGCTACTGGGGAAAGGCGAAAGGAGTTGCTTTTCTCCATCACGGCAATATCGCATCGGGGCTCAAAGTCGTAAAAACGTCGTAAGGTACGCGATATGGTTCGCCGGGATCCTAACTAGCTAGGCATTTTTCTGAATCTGCAGATGTTCCCATGACAGATAAACAGTACGCGTTGCATAGGGCGATACCTTTCATATAGAAGGCTGCTAAAGAGTCGAAGCCGGGCGCATACCAAGTTTTATTTCTTGGCCAGTTTGAAGTAGCGCTCAAATATCAATTCGAAAACGTAATAGAACATCAATCGACTGTCGAGGTCCATGCTGCCCAAGCGGATTTCTTTTTGCACGGTGTAGATAGGGTAGTCGGCTAGTTTCGAGAGGGAATTTCGAGAAAAGCCGGTGAGCGTGACAACCTTGCATCCGCGCGTTTTGGCTATCGATGTGGCGTCAATAGACACCTGCGTCTCGCCGCTTACGGAAACGCTGAAGACCAGGTCGTTTTTGCCGAGGAGTTCTGCGTAATGCCTCATGACGTGGCGTTCACTGAGCGTGTCGGTATTCTTGCCCATTATTTTGAGCTTTTCAGCCATCTCGAGGCACGGGTATTTCGAAAAGCCCGAGCAGAAGAAGACGATATGCGAGGCGTCCTGGATAAGACTCACAACCGAATCGATGACCCGGTCGTTAAGCAGATCTTTGGTCTGTACGAGCTGGGTATCAAGAGGAAGTGCCTCGATAGTGAATCGATTGCGATCGAGCGAGGCGGAATACGATTGTTTGAGCTCCGTAAACCCCGAGAAGCCAAGTTTATGGGCAAGCCTGACGATTGTATTGGGAGCGACGAAGAACCGTTCGGCAACGCTCTTAAGCGTGACATCGTCAATATCATCACGCAGCTCGATGATGTAGCGCATGATCTCGCTTTCGAGATCGTTGAGCTTGCTCTCGCCAGCTCGCACATGATCATAAAAAGATTCTTGATCTTTCATAAGATGTTTCAGCCCCTCGCACCTCGCCGTACATATGGTACCGCTTTGTGTAGCCAGGTGAGAAATCGGTAATCGGTCAAGATTGCCTATTGCCCATGAACTGGGCAAACGCGCGTGTCTGCCTACACATATCTGTGTCGTGAGCGAAATCATGTGTCCCCGTTTCGCATTGGCCCACACGGGGACTTGCAAACGACCTTATGTCGCAAAATACCAATCGAAACGAAGCAAGCCGAGGACAGCCGCGGAGCCCAAGGTCTTCGAGAACACCGATCAGCCAACCCTGGAGGGACGGAACATGAAGGATAAGCTCAATATTGTGATCGTTGGCGGCGGCTCCACGTGGTGCCCTGGCATTCTTAAAGCCCTGACCAAGCACATGGACATTCTGCCGCTGAACCGCGTGATGCTCTATGACATCGATGCCGAGCGCCAGCGTCCGATCGGCGAGTTTGGCAAGATCCTCTTCGCCGAGGAGGAGCCCGGTGTGGAGTTTGGTTACACCACCGATAAGGACGAGGCTTACACCGACGTCGACTTTGTGCTCTGCCAGATTCGTACCGGCGGCTACGAGATGCGTAGCAAGGACGAGAAGATTCCGCTGCATATGGGAATCATCGGCCAGGAAACGGTGGGCCCTGGCGGCATGGCTTACGGTATGCGCTCCATGAATGACATGGTTGAGATCGTCAACGACGTTCGCGCCCATAGCCCGGAGGCGTGGATTATCAATTACACCAATCCGGCTGCTATTGTGGCATATGGTCTCGAGCGCGTTCTGCCCGATGAGCATCGCGTTCTCAACATCTGCGACCAGCCTGTCAACCTCATGCGCTCTTACGGTCGCCTGCTCGGTCGCGATATGAGCAAGACGGAGCCCGTGTACTTTGGCCTCAATCACTTTGGTTGGTTCAAGCACATCTACGATGAAGAGGGCCATGACCTCGTCCCGCAGATTAAGGAGTACACGAAGAAGAACGGCTTCCTTCCTGCCGATGCCGAGCAGCGTGACCAGTCCTGGCTTGATACCTACGCCATGGTCAAGGACATGCTCGAGGACTTCCCCGACTATCTGCCCAACACTTATCTGCAGTACTATCTGTATCCCGAGTACAAGGTCGCTCACCTCGACCCCGACTACACTCGCTCCGACGAGGTTATCAACGGTCGCGAGAAGCGCGTGTTCGCCGAGTGCGAGCGTGTTGCCAAAGTCGGCACCGCAAAGAACTCCTCGGTTGTGCAGAACGATGCTCATGGCGATATGATCGTGGAAATCACCTCGGCCATTTATCGCAACACCAATAAGACCTTCATTGTCATCGTGCCCAACAACGGCATTATCGAGGGTATGCCCGATGACGCCATGGTCGAGGTCGCGGCAAGCGTGGGCGCCAATGGCCCGCAGCCCTATGCTGTTGGCAAGATTGGCACCTTCTATCGCGGTCTTATGGAGAACCAGTACGCCTATGAGCGCCTGACTGTTGAGGCTTGGATGGAGGGTTCCTACGAGAAGGCCCTGCAGGCACTCACGCTTAATCGTCTGGTCGGTGACGCAAAGAAGGCGCGTAAGGTGCTCGATAAGCTCATCGAGGCCAATAAGGATTACTGGCCGGAGCTTAAGTAGCTAGTTCCATAGCGTTTGATAACTGTTATGGGGCGTGTGGGTTGTAGAACTGCACGCCCCGTTTCTTTAAGAGGGGTATCCCATGAACAAAGATGAGCTGCTGGCAAAGTTCCAGCGCCTGGGCAAAGTCCTCATGACGCCTGTCCTGATCCTGCCAATCGCCGGCATCCTTCAGGGCTTTGGCAATGCCTTTACCAGCCCCACCCTTACGGCAGCTGTTCCCTGGCTTGCTGCTCCGGGCTTTGCGATTTTCTTTTCGATTCTTAAGGCCGCAGCCGGCATCGTTATGAGCAACATCCCGGTTATCTTCTCGATTTGTCTCGCCTATGGCTTCGCCAAGTCCGAGAAGGCTACCGCGGCGCTTTGTGGCTTTTTGGGCTACATGTGCATGAACTCCGTGATGGGCACGTTCCTTACGGCGACTGGCGTTATCGATCCCGCCAATCTTACGACGGGCCAGAGCACGATCCTCGGTATCACCACGCTCGACACGGGCGTTATCGGCGGTCTTCTGGTGGGTGCAATCGTCGCATGGCTGCATAACCGTTACTACAAGATTGAGCTGCCTGCCGTGTTCTCCATCTTCAACGGCACACGCTTTATCCCGGCGGTAACGCTGCTCTCATGCAGTGTCCTCGCATTGGTCATGTCCTTTGTTTTCCCGTTTATCCAGAACGCTCTCGGCGCGCTGTCCGAGTTCATCAAGACTACGGGTGCCTTTGGTGCATTTGTCTACGGCTCTGGCGAGCGCATGCTCCTGCCTTTTGGTCTGCATCACTTTGTCTATTTACCGTTCTTCTTCACGTCGCTCGGTGGCGTCGAGACCATCGACGGCCAGACCGTTCAGGGCGCTATCAATATCTACAACGCGATCCTGGGCTCTCCTAGCACGCCGTTTAACATCGAGGTCAGCCGTTTTGTCATGAACGGTAAGGTTATCTTCGCCATGTTCGGCCTGCCCGGTGCTGCACTCGCCTTCTACAAGACGGCGCTTCCCAAGAACAAGAAGAAGACCGCAGCGCTCATGATTGCCATCGTGGTGCCTTGCATCCTCTCCGGCATTACCGAGCCGCTCGAGTACTCCTTCCTGTTTATCGCGCCCATCCTCTACGTGTTCCACGCTCTCATGGCTGGTCTTGCCTATGCGCTGACCTATATCCTGCAGTTCAACGTGGCCGGCTCCGCATCCTTTGGCGGCCCGCTCTTGTCGTTGATCTTTAACGGCATTATGGGTGCAGCCAAGGGCTCCAACTGGCAGGTTATCCTGTTCCTCGGCCCCATCTACTTCGTGGTGTACTACTTCGTCTTCAAGTTCATCATTCTTAAGAAGGATTTAAAGACCCCTGGCCGTGAGGAAGAGTCTGGCGATGAGGCCGAAAAGGCTCCCAAGACCGTGATCAGCGACCTCATTCCCGCCATCGTTGAGGCAGTGGGCGGCGACAACAACATTAAGTCTGTCGAGGCCTGCTTCACCCGTCTGCGCATCCAGCTCAATGACTGTGACAAGGTGGTTGATGACGCCGAGTTTACCGAAAAGCTCGAAGCGCGCGGCATCGTGCATGTTAACGGCGGCGTGCAGATTGTCTACGGCAACATGGCATCTAACTACGCAACCCAGATGCGCGAGCTGCTGGGTATGGAGTAAACGCCCCACATATCTATAAAATCCTGTATAAAAGGCGGCGGCAGACAATGTCTGCCGCCGCCTTTGAGTTGCCCCACGCGCATTTCGTGTATTTGAAATACAAGAAATCGTAGGCTGCTCGTTCTGTTCAAGGTGTGCGTGGACGACACGGGCGCCGCGAGCATCTCGGCGACGGTCGCCTCCACGTTTGGCTCGTGGACCAAGGCCACCATGTGGCTCGTCATCGGCGCCTACCTCATTGCCAGCGCGGTCAAGGAGTCGGGCCTGGGCGAGCGCATCGCCTATGCGTTCATGCTCAAGTTCGTGCGCGACGCCAAGTCGCTCATCATCTCGATCTTCGCGCTCACCTTTGTGCTGTCGCTGCTGATCCCGCATCCGTTCCCCCGCGCCTTCCTCATCCTCGCCGTCGTCTCGGTTATCGCCGAGTCCGCATGAGCCGCTGGGGCATGCCGTACGAGCCCGAGGGCATTCGTGCCATCGTGGCCTGCATGGACAGACACGCGCTCCAGCCCATCGGCAATGCCTTTGACTTTTGCTACTTGTACACCACGAGCTACGACGAGTCTCACCAAGAGGACTTCTGCTGCATCCAAATCCCCGTCGCCCTCCAGATGTGACAAAGGGACAGTCCGTTTGTCACATTCCATACCTTAGAAACTTGCAAATTCTTCAAGTTTCTAAGGTAACATCTTATAAACTTGCAAAAAATGCAAGTTTATAAGATTTCATGTCTGGTCGGGCGCTAGGGAGACTCTATGGATATCGTTCGCCGAAGCCGTTATCTTGATCGACTCATTGCTTTTCAGGATACCGACCTCATCAAAATCGTGACGGGCATACGCCGTTGTGGCAAATCAACGTTATTGGACATGATGAGGGACTATCTGGCGCAACAGGGGGTGCCAGCCGAGCGTTTGCTGACCTTTAAGATGGAATCTCTAGAGTACGCGGGAATTACGGATTATCTGACGTTTTATCGTATGGTTCGGGAGCGCATCGACGGCATCGATCATCCCTACCTGTTCTTTGACGAGCTCCAGAATGTCGAAGGTTGGGAAAAGGCGGTCAACTCGCTCCGAGTGGATTTGCCGTGCGATATCTATGTCACGGGCTCCAATGCCTTTTTGCTATCGAGCGAGCTCGCAACGCTTATCTCGGGCCGATATGTCGAGGTCAAGATGCAGCCTCTCACGTTTGGCGAATATCTTGATTTTCGCTCGATTGATGCGGTCGCCGCTGAAGGGCTTGGTGAGAGGGTCGAACTTGTTTCCAAGACGGGCGATCGCCTTAATTCAAATACCGTGCTTGAGCAGTACATAACCTATGGCGGCATGCCGTTTCTGGCCCATGATGAGCCGAGACGTGAGCTGTGTCGCGACTATATCCGTAGCCTCTACCAGACGATCGTCGCGCGCGATATCCTGTCGCGTGTGACGCGTAGGGGTCGCGGAGCTATCACCAAGCGCGATGTTCTCGAGCGGCTCTGTGCGTATCTGGCAGACAACATCTCCAACCAAACCTCGGTCAACAAAATCGTAGGGACGCTCAACGAATCAGCGGGCGGTAAGACCAACGCATCGACGGTGTCGGCATATATTGACGCTCTGGAAGAGACGTACCTGTTTACCAAAGTAAAAAGGTATGACATCAAGGGGCGGAAGCTTCTTAAGACAGGCGGTAAATATTACATAGCTGATACGGGAATTCGCAGCTATCTTGACGGATATAGAGGTAGCGATAGCGGAAGGATGCTCGAGAACGTTATCTACAACCAGCTTGTCTTTGAAGGATACGAAGTGTTTTGCGGCCATCTACGCGCGGGGGAAATCGACTTTGTCGCAATCGGCGAGGGATCAGACCGCAAATATATCCAGGTTACTGAACGGATCGATGCCGAGGCGACGAGGGAACGCGAGCTGCGACCGCTCAAGCTAAGCACGCTAGGAAAAATCCCTGATTCGTATGAGAAGATCCTGATTGTCAGGGATGGCGACCATCCAACGGACATCGATGGCATCAGAATCGTGGGGGCAGTCGACTTCTTGTTGAGAAATAAGATTACCCGCGGCTAAACGTAAACAGATCCGTTTCGATGCGACAAAGGAGCAGTCCTTTTCGCATTCCGTGCGAGCCCTCGTGTCGTCTGGGGGTATAAGGCTAGCAAGTGTTTATTTGCGAGGCCTAAGGGGCGCCCCGTATGGATATCGATAACTTTGAATGGTGGTATAGCGAGGGCGAGGTTCCGGACGAGGAGTGGGACGAGCCCGCGCCGCATGACGTGTCGAGCGACGAGGACGAGAGCGGCAACGACACCGTCGAGACGGATGCCGCTTCCGACTCGGCCGAACCCCTAACCTTTGAACAGGCCTGGGCCCAGGCTGAGGCCGACGAGGCAAAGGCCGATGCTACGGCCACACTGGGTGAGCCGGCCGACATGTCTATCTCGCCGGCAAAGACCCCGCAGCCGCGTCACACTATCGACCCCGACAGCACGGCATCCTTTAGCATTCTCGACGTGCCCGCGCAAGGCGCTCAGGCGCCTGCGCCCACGCATCGCCCCGATCTGGCTCGCGAGGAAGGCGCGGGCCGGCGCTCTCCGCTCGGCCCCATCCTCATCGCCTTCATGGCCGGCGTTATCGCCTGCTCGGCAATCGGCAGCGTTTGGAGCCATGTTGAGCAGCAGCGCCAACACGCCGCCAAGGTCGAGATCTCCGTCGAACAATCGCTCAACCGTACGCGCTCGGTGCATGTGTCGGTCGAGGTCAAGGACGGCGCGACGTGGGATACCGCGCGCGGCGACAGCCAGATGCTCATCCATATCGTGGGCCGTACGCTCAAGGGACAAGCGATCGACGAGCACCAATACGTCAATTCCGAAGGTGACGGTATCGAGCTCAAGCCCGGCGACTACGAACTTACGGTCGATGAGCCACCTGTCGCCACCGACGGCACGCGTTTTCGTGCCTCGAAAAGAATGGTTCCCGCGAGCTTTAACTCGCGGGCGCCCGATACGGTCGACACCACCTCGCAGGGCGGGTTTGACCTTTACGTGGATACCCAGTAGGCGCTCGCCGCCCATTTCCGCTATGGCTACTCAATAATCGCCTGCCGTCCCGTCCCGCCGCCAAGAGTGGGACAATAGTCCTCGACACTATTGTTTACTTTTGGAGGAAGTAGCATGTCTACCGTCACTACCATCAGGCGCGGCGGCCTCACCGCGGCCATCGATTCCATGGGCGCCCAGCTCACGAGCCTTGCCCTCAACGGCAACGAGTATCTGTGGCAGGGCGATCCCGCTTTTTGGGGCAAGCATGCGCCCATCCTGTTCCCCATTGTGGGCTCGCTGCGCAACAACACGGCGACGTCTGCGGCCGGCAGCTGCGAGATGGCGCGCCACGGCATCGCGCGTATCGTGGAGCACAAGATCGTCGAGGTGTCGGAGGACGGTTCGTCCGTCACCTACGAGATTACCGATACGCCCGAGTCGCTCAAGGCCTTCCCGTTCCACTTTAAGCTCAACATGACCTATGCCCTGACTGGCGACGCCACTCTTACGCAGACCTTTGCCGTCACCAACACCGGCGACGTGGACCTGCCGTTTTCGGTGGGCGGCCACCCCGCATTTAACGTGCCCGTTCCCGGTGCCGAGGACGAGGCGTTCGAGGATTACGAGCTGGCGTTTACCGAGGCTTGGACTAACGAGGCCCCCATCATCACGCCCGATGGCCTTATGACGTTCGAGGGAAGCTACAAGGCTCCCGATAACTCGGACGTGCTGCCCATCACACACCGTAGCTTCGACAACGACGCCATCATGTTCACCGATACCCCGGGCTCCACGCTCACGCTGCGCAGTCGCAAGTCGGGCCACGGCGTCAAGATTGACTTTGAGGGCTTTAAGTACATTGGCGTGTGGTCTGCCGCCAACGACGCCCCGTTCGTGGCGCTCGAGCCTTGGACCGGACATACCACCATGGACACCGAGGACGACGTCTTCGAGCACAAGGTCAACACCATCACCTTGGCTCCCGGCGCCACCGACAAGCGCGCCTTCGAGGTTACGCTGCTCTAGAGGTTCCGCCGTTCTAACGAACGGCGGACCGGTCGACGCTGCGCGCCACCCAGAGCGACAATTTGTCATTCAAAAGGCAAGGCATGACCAGAAGGTCTATGCCTTGCCTTTTTCATGCCAACTTGTTCGCTCTGGGTGGCGCTCGCTGGCATTGCCGAATCATCGACGTCCCCAACGACTGTCCCCGATGACCACTTGTTTGACCAGTCGTTTAAGAACGTCCCCAACGGCTACCAATCGTTTTCAGTTTGTTAATTTGTATATATGCATCTGCTGTGGGTAACGCTGAGCGGTATCCTGTTAAGTCATTAGCATACGATTCAACAGGGAAGTCAGATTATGCATTCTCCCCATCAGCGCGACGTGCATCCACAGCCGGTGTGCAGCCGTCGCATCTTCTTGGGTAGCGCTCTTGCCGCGAGCGCTTCCGTCGTCGCCGGCGCGCTCGCCGGCTGTCAGCGCCCGTCCACGCTCAAGGTGGTTCAGCCCACGACGGGCGGCGGTCGCGACGACCTGTCCGATTCCGTGATCGGCAAGGATAAGATCCGCATCGGCATGGAGGCGGCCTACGCCCCGTACAACTGGCAGGTTTCCGAAGCCAGTGAGTACACCATCCCCATCGACAACGTACAAGGCGCCTATGCCGATGGCTACGACGTGCAGATCGCCAAGATCGTCTGCAAGGCCCTCGGTGGCGAGCCCGTTGCCGTCAAGCAGAGCTTCTCGGGCCTTATCGATTCGCTCAACAACGGCCAGATCGACCTCATCATCGCCGGTATGAGCGCCACGCCCGAGCGTGAGGAGTCGGTCGGCTTCTCCGACCCGTACTTTATTGGCTACTTTGGCCTGTTCGTAAAAGAGGGTTCCCCCTACCAAAACGCCACCAAGCTCAGTGACTTCAGCGGCGCCACGGTGCTCGGCCAAAAGGACACCATGCTCGATACCGTCATCGACGAGATCCCGGGCGTCGTTCACAAAAACCCGGTCGACTCCGTCCCCACGGTGTTCTCGAACCTGCTGCAGGGCACCTGCGACGCCGTGACGTACAACACCGAAAACGAAAAGGGCTACATGGCCCAAAATCCCGGTATCGTCCCCATTCATTTTGCCGAGGGCGAGGGCTTTAAGCAGGAGGTCGCGGCAAACGTTGGCTGCCGCAAGGGCTCGGACAAGCTGCTTAAGCTCATCGACAAGACGCTCAAGGGCGTCAGCCAGGAGGAGCGCGACCAGATGTGGGACGCGTGCCTCGACCGTCAGCCGGCATAGGGAGGCAGCATGAAAGCCATCAATCGTCTGGTCTCCTTTATCAAAGCCGACCATCGTTATGTGTACCTGGGCACGAGCGTCATCGCGGCGCTCGGACTGGCGTTTAGCCAGCGCAACCCCACGCCGCTGAGCTTCCTGGCCCCCACGGGCGTGTTCCAAGATTGCCTTTGGACGATCCTGTGGGCGTGGCTCGTCGTGTCGACGGCGGCATTCGTCACCAAGCTTATGCACTGGAGCGACTATCGCGAAAAGTCGCCGTTCGCATCCGAGCGTTTCCGTCGTGCAGCACGCTTGGGCAGCTATGTCGTGGTCGCCATCGCGGTGGTCTTTTTCGTGGATCGCTGCGTCATGTCGTTTATCGACTTGGTGCAGGTGAGCATTGTCTCGGATTCCAACCCCAGCGACTTTTTGTCGAGCCTGGTCTATATGACCTACAAGAGCGGCGACTTCTTTATCCGCGGCATCGAGATTACCATCGCACTTGCGACCTTCGGTACCGTTATCGCCTTTTTCCTGGCACTGCTCTTTGTGTTTTTGCGCATTCAGACCTTCGATCGCGTGGACAACGACCTGGTGCGCTTCTTTAAGAGCATCGGCCGCGGCTTTACGACCGTCTACTCCACCATCGTGCGCGGCACGCCCATGATGGTCCAGGGCCTGCTCATCTATTACGCGGGCTTCACCGTTTTGCGCGGCATGGGCTTCGAGACCGCCCAGGCTAACCAGATTTGGAGTACCTTCACCGCCGGCCTCGTCACCATCTCGCTCAACTCCACCGCCTACATGATGGAGGTCCTGCGCGGCGGCATCGAGTCCATCGATCCCGGTCAGGCCGAGGCGGCGCGCTCGCTGGGTCTGTCGCAGTGGCAGGCTATGCGTAAAGTCGTGTTTCCCCAGGGCATTAAAAACGCGATTCCGGCGCTCACCAACGAGCTCATCATCAACATCAAGGACTCGTCGGTGCTCTCGGTCATCGGCGTGTTCGACCTCATGTACGCCACAACCACCGTCGCCGGCGTGTACTACCGCCAGATGGAGGTCTACTGCGTGGCACTCGTGGTCTACCTAATCCTGACGCTCGTGGCGAGCCGCCTGCTCGAGGCCTTTGGCAAAAAGCTCGGCGCCGAGGCCCCGGCCACGCTGCCCAGCTCCAACTAGGCTCAAGACGAGGAGAATCATCATGGCAGATACCGCCACTACCGGCGCTGCGGCCGCCGCACAGACCAATGAGCCGCTCATCCGCGTCGAGGGCCTGCACAAGAGCTTCGGCTCGCTCGAGGTGCTCAAGGGCATCGACCTGTCCGTTAACCCCGGCGAGGTCGTTACCATTATCGGCGCTTCGGGTTCGGGCAAATCGACCTTTCTGCGCTGCCTCAACCTGCTCGAGACCCCGGACGCGGGCCATATCTGGTTCCATGGCCAGGACCTCACGGCCGAGCGCTGCAACATTAACAAGCTGCGTGAGGACATCGGCATGGTGTTCCAGGGCTTCAACCTGTTTAACAACATGGACGTGCTCGATAACTGCACGCTTGCGCCCGTCACGCTCAAAAAGATGAGCAAGGCCGAGGCCGAAAAGGTCGCTCTGGAGCATCTGACGAGCGTGGGACTCGAAAAGTTCGCGCACGCCGCCGTGGGTCGCCTGTCCGGTGGCCAAAAGCAGCGCGTGGCCATCGCTCGTGCCCTATGCATGAATCCGCAGATCATGCTGTTCGACGAGCCGACCTCCGCACTCGACCCCGAGATCGTGGGAGAGGTGCTCGAGGTCATGCGCAAGCTCGCTGCCGACGGCATGACCATGGTCGTCGTCACGCACGAGATGGCCTTTGCCCGCACCGTGTCCGATCGCGTGGTCTTTATGGACAAGGGCGTGGTCCTCGAGGACGCCGCGCCGGCGGAGCTCTTTGGCAACCCCAAGCACCAGCGTACCCGCGAGTTCCTCTCGCGCTATCTCGAGGACAAATAACCAACCGCAAATGTTTGCATGGCAGGGCCGTTCCGGTGGGGCGGCCCTCGTCATCACAATCGAAAGGATGCCATGGCCGAGGTTTGGCGCTTCTTTGCGCATGAGGATGATTTTGCCGATTTGGACGAAGTTGGCGCGTGCGAGCGCCTGGGGCGCGTGCTGTCGTTTCCGACCGTTTCGAGTATGGATGCCGAGGCGGTGAACTGGCAGCCGTTCGATGACCTGCGCGCCTATATGCAGCAGGCGTGGCCACATGTGTTCGCGGCGGGCGAGGTCGAACTCATCGACCACTCGCTGCTGGTGACACTTGGCGGTTCCGACCCTGCCCTCAAGCCCGTTATGCTCATGGGCCACATGGACGTGGTTCCCGTGGTGCCCGGCACCGAGGCCGACTGGACGCATGCCCCCTTTAGCGGTCACGTGGACGACACCTACATTTGGGGTCGCGGCGCTATCGACATGAAAGACCAGGTTGCAGGTATTCTCGAGGCGGTTGAGTATGCGTTGGTGCACGGCTGGGAGCACGAGCGGACGCTGCTGCTCGCCTTTGGACAGGACGAGGAGACCACGCAGTATGGAGCGGGGGCCATCGGCCGCGTGCTCGAGGAGCGCGGCGTTGAACTTGAATACCTGATCGACGAGGGTGACTACCGTATTGTTTCGGCTGCCGAGTACGGCGCGGGCGAGGGCTGGCTTATGCATGCCGACCTTGCCGAGAAGGGCTATGCCGATATCGTGCTCAAGACGAAGAGCGAAGGCGGACATTCGTCCAACCCCTACGGCGGCACATCGCTCGAGGTATTGAGCCGCGCTATCGCCGCAATCTGCGATATCGAGTGGCCGACGCGCGTGACCGATCTGCTTGCCGCGCAGCTTGTCGAGTTGGGGCTCTACACGGCGGATGAGATTGCCGCCAACGGAGGCGTCATTGTTCGCGACTGCCTTGCCAGCAACAAGCTCTATCCGCTCGTGACCACTACCTGTGCGCCCACGCAGATTGAGGGCGGCAGCACTGGCGCCAACGTGATGCCGCAGGATATGTGGGCCAATATTAACTTCCGCATGCTCGAGGGCACGGGCGTGGCTGATGTTGTTGACCGTTGCCGCGAGGCCGTTGCCGCTGCGGGCCTTACCGGGCGCGTGGAGGTCGAACTTGGCCCCGGCAGCTCAGAACCTTCGCCGTCCCCACGTGTTGGCGGACCGGGGCTCGAGGCCGTTCGCACTATTGCCGCCCGCTACTTTCGTGATCAAAAGGGGGCGGAGGAAAACGTACCGAATGCGGCGGGCGGGGCTGCTGTCGGCATTGTGCCCTCAACTGTGATCGGTGCCACCGATGCGGCTAACTATCAGCGTATTTGCTCTGAATGCATTCGCTTTTCGGCGTTTGTGGTCGACGATGACGAGTGCGATCGCGGTGTCCACGGCACCAACGAGCGCATTACCCGCCGTGCCTACCTCCAAGGTGTCCACTTTTTCATCGCTCTGCTTCAAACGCTCTAGAATGTGACAAAGCGACAGTCCCTTTGTTAGCCGTTGTAGTCGTTGGGGACGTTCTTAAACGACTCGTCGTTAAGGAACGTCCCCAACGACTACGTCCACTCATTCCGTGCGGGTTATATGCAGGTTTGCCTGCGCACGCTATCATATATGGGTTAGACCGCAACTATGTACCCTATACGCGAAGGGATGCGCATGTATCTGAAAATCGACATGTTCTAGCTGGGCTTACCCCGCAACGGCGCCATGCGCCCCATCAATTCCGCCGATTTTCACCTTCACGCATATAAAGGAGTTCCGCCATGCGCGACAAGCTCGAAAAGATCATCAAGGCCTACGAGGAGCTCGAGAAGAAGCTTTCCGACCCGGCCGTCGCCTCCGACATCAAGGAGTTCACGCGTCTCAACAAGGAGTACGCGCACCAGTCCGACCTCATTGCCGCTGCGCGCGAGTACATCGGCGCGCTCGACGACATCGAGGCTGCCAAAGAAATGCTCCGTGACACTACCGATGCCGACGAGAAGGAGATGCTCCAGATGGACATCTCCGAGAACGAGGACAAGCTTCCCCAGCTCGAGGAAGACATCAAGTACATGCTCATCCCGAGTGACCCCAATGACGACAAGAACACCATCGTCGAGATCCGCTCCGCCGCAGGTGGCGACGAGGCGGCCATTTTCGCCGGTGACCTGTACAAGATGTACCAACGCTTCTGCGAGTCGCGTGGCTGGAAGACCACCGTGCTCGACTCCAGCCCCAGCGAGGCCGGCGGTTTTAAGTCCATCGAGTTCAAGGTCGAGGGCGACCGTGTCTACTCCGTCATGAAGTTTGAGTCCGGCGTGCACCGTGTCCAGCGCGTTCCCAAGACCGAGTCCCAGGGCCGCATCCAGACCTCCACGGCAACTGTCGCCGTGCTTCCCGAGGCCGAGGAGATCGACGTTCAGATCAACCAGTCCGACCTGCGCATCGATACCTACTGTGCCTCCGGTCCTGGCGGTCAGTGCGTTAACACCACCTACTCCGCCGTGCGCATTACCCACCTGCCCACCAATACCGTGGTGCAGTCGCAGGAGCAGCGTTCCCAGATTCAAAACCGCGAGGTCTGCATGCAGATGCTGCGTGCCCGTCTGTACGAGATGGAACTCGAGAAGCAGCAGGCCGAGCTCGGCGCCGAGCGCCAGAGCCAGATTGGCCACGGAAACCGTTCCGAGAAGATCCGTACTTACAACCAGCCCCAGGACCGCGTGACCGACCACCGTATCGGTTTCAACTCCACCTACAACGGCGTCCTTCTGGGCGACCAACTCGGTGCCGTCATCGAGGCGCTTGCCGCCGCCGAGCGTGCCGAGAAGCTGGCACAGGCCGTGTAGTAGGTTCCGCCGTTCTACCGAACGGCGGACCGGCCGACGCTGCGCGCCGCCCAGGGCGACAATTTGTCATTCAAAAGGCAAGGCATGACCAGAAGGTCTATGCCTTGCCTTTTTCATGCCAGCTTATTCGCCCTGGACGGCGCTCGCTCATATGACCCAATCCGCTGTCAAGAGCCACAATGGCCCCGCCGACCGCTTGCAATCGGTCGGCGGGGCCTGCCGTTGAACCCGTCCCGGTCCGCCCCCGGCATGTC
>NZ_JBQKLA010000023.1:0-23537 GCF_052116465.1 Collinsella sp. Sow4_D11
ACCGTCCTCCGATCTCCCGGGGCCGGCCGATCCGGCCCTCAGGGTATCGGGTTCCCACATTCATCCGCACATGTACGGATGAATGTGGGAGGTGTTCGGATAAAGTTGATAATCAATCATCCGCACATGTACGGATGAATGTGGGAGGTGTTCGGATAAAGTTGATAATCAAGGGTCCCAAATTAACTACTTTGATTTTGTGTGCGGTGCGAAAGTTTGGGTAGTATAGCTATTCAATGCGGCGGAGCTGCCGCGCATGCCAACCACAACGTACCGGAGGTGTTCCATGGTTCGTGTCGACATAGAGACCATCGTCATGGCCGCCGGTCCCGTGCCATCGCTGGTCGTCTTGCGCGAGCGTTGCCGTAAGTCGGATTCGTCCGCGCCGCTGCGCTCTCTTTCCATCCAGACCGGTTCCTACGAGGCAGCGGCCATCAGCCGCGGTATCGATACCGGCCGCACCGATCGCCCCATCACCCACGATCTTTTGCTCGATACCATCGAAGTGGTGGGAGCGAAGATCGAGCGTATCGAGATCGTGCGCGCCGAGCCGCCGGTGTTCTACGCGACGGTCGTCGTGCACACCGATAGGGGCGAGCATATGCTTGACGCACGACCGAGCGACGCTATCGCCCTTGCCGTGCGCAGCAATGCCCCCATGTTTGTGGAGGACGACATCATGAATCGCTTGGGCACCGTCTCTCCGCTTGCCGACGAGGTTGACGACGAGAGTGAGTTCGAGAAGTTTGACGAGTTTGTCCACACGCTCTCGCCCGATGATTTCTAAATGTCGGTTGAGCACGATGCACGGCGAGCGCTGATGGGTACCAGTGTGTCGACCGAAGCAGCCGCTATCGCGCGTGAGGCCCATATGCGCGCCGAGGCATTTGAGGCCGCGCGCATTGCGTATGTGACGCAGGCTCGCACCCTTCGCGAGCGCCGTGACTCCTATATCAAGATGGTTGTTGTCTCCGCGCTTGCCGCGGTAATCTTGTCGCGGCTTCGTGGTACAGTTGGTGCGCTTGGGTTTTCGATTTCGATGGGCCTGGTGATCTGGGGCGTGGTCGATGCGGTAATGCTGACCAACCAGATCAAGGTGCTCGACAAGCGCGCGGCGGATATGGTTCGCGCCCGTGACGCTGCCGCCAGAATCGCGGCCGAGGCACAGGAGTTATAACGACGCCGAATGTGATGGGAAGGTCAAAAGATGGCACAGGATATGCAGGACGCCGGTAACGTCTCCGCCGAGCTCGACGCCATGGTGTGCGATCTGATCGGTGCGTTTTTGGACGACCTTGCCGCCGGTGAAAACCCGGGCGTTGTCGTGGCGATCGAGGATGCCGCCTCCAACCGCTATCTTGCGGCTCTCGACGAGGACGGTGAGGAGGCATGCCTGGAGGCTGCCACCAACTTTATCTCCGAGCACAAGATGGGTCTCAAGGACGAAGGCCTGGGCCGCATCGCCCGCTATGCCATCGGCTACACCGGCTGTGTGGAGATCGAGGGCGGATATCACGACGCTTTGCTCGTTAGCTTCTTCGAGACCACGCTCGAGAGCGGTTTTTCGGCATATGTGCTGTACGAGGGCATGGGCGCCGGCGATGGTTTTATGTGGAGCGACCCTGAACCTGCAGGTGAGGAAACCCCTCTCATCTAGAATCGCTAAAATAAACGAGTTTTCGGTAAAAGGCTCAATATTCCCGCCGAGCGTTGTGTTGCTAGACGGGTCGCATACGCGTGCCGTTTGTATATAGATAGAAGATAGGGGAACTACATGCGCGTAGACAATCTGAGGAACATCGCCATTATCGCCCACGTCGACCACGGTAAGACGACGATGGTCGACAAGCTCCTGCGTGCCACGGACGCCTTCCGTGCCAACCAGCAGGTCGAGGATCGCGTCCTGGACTCCAACGACCAGGAGCGCGAGCGCGGCATCACGATTCTCGCCAAGAACATCTCTATCGAGTACAAGGACGTTAAGATCAACGTCATCGACACCCCGGGCCACGCCGACTTTGGCGGTGAGGTCGAGCGCGTGCTGCGCATGGCCGACGGTGCCCTGTTGCTGGTCGACGCCTTTGAGGGCCCCATGCCCCAGACCCGCTTTGTCCTACGTCACGCCATCGACACCGGCCTTAAGATCATGATCGTCATCAACAAGATCGACCGTCCGGGCGCCAACCCCGAGAAGGCCTACAACGACTGTCTGGACCTTATGGCCGACCTGGGCGCCACCGACGACCAGCTCGAGTTTGCCATGGAGCACGTGGTCTATGCCAGCGCCATGAATGGCTTTGCCCGCCTTGACCCCAACGACGGCAACATGGACATGTACCCGCTGCTCGACATGATCATCGACGACATGCCCGCGCCCGAGGTTGACGAGACCGCGCCGCTCGCTATGCAGTGTGTGACCATCGACCACTCCAACTTTGTCGGCCGCATCGGCATTGGCCGTGTGTACTCCGGCAGCATTCGCCAGGGCGATCAGATCCTGGTCGTCAAGAACGACGGTTCCAGCGCCACCGCTACCGTCAAGCAGCTCTTTACCTTCGACTACCTGGGCCGCACCGAGTGCCAGGAAGTCGGCGCCGGCGACATTGCCGCCGTCGTGGGTATCGAGCGCACCGACATCGGCGATGTCTACACCGATCCCGAGAACCCCGTCGAGCTCGAGCCTATCGAGATCGATCCGCCGACCCTGTCCATCGTCTTTGAGGCCTCGACCTCTCCGCTCGTCGGCCGCGATGGCGACATTGTGGGCGCCCGTCAGCTCAAGGAGCGCCTGTTCAATGAGGCCGAGAACAATGTGACCATGAAGATTGAGGAGCTCGAGGACAAGAGCGGCGTCGAGGTCTCGGGCCGCGGCATTCTGCACCTGTCCGTCCTGATGGAGTCCATGCGTCGCGAGGGCTTTGAGTTCCAGGTCGGCCGTCCCCGCGTTCTGTTTAAGAAGGATGAGAACGGCAACAAGATGGAGCCCGTCGAGCAGGCTGTCGTCGAGTGCCCGGACGAGTACTCGGGCAAGGTCGTCGAGGTCTTTGGCACCTCTGGCGGCATTATGACCAGCATGGACACCTCGGGCATCGTGACGCACCTTGAGTTTAAGATCCCGACTCGCGGCATCATGGGCCTTAAGAACCGCATCATGAACGTCACTCACGGCGAGGGCGTGTTCTATCACACCTTCCTGGAGTATGGTCCTTACGCCGGCGAGATCGGCAACCGTCAGAACGGCGCCATGATCTCCATGACCACCGAGAAGGCCGTTGCCTACGCTCTGGGCACGCTGCAGGAGCGCGGCCAGCTGTTTGTTGAGCCGGGTGTCGAGTGCTACGAGGGCATGATCGTGGGCGAGCGCAGCAAGGCCGGCGACATGGTCGTCAACATCGCCCGTACCAAGAACCTGGGCAACCAGCGTTCCTCGACCTCCGATATCTCCGTGCAGCTGGTGCCGCCTCGCACCTTCTCGCTGGAGGAGGCGCTGGAGTACATCGCCGATGACGAACTGGTGGAGATCACCCCCAAGAACATCCGTCTGCGCAAGCGTCTGCTCAACGCCACCGATCGCAAGAAGGCTGCCGTTCGCGCCGGTCAGGTCAACAAATAAGCGCTGAGCTCTGTAGCATTCACAAGAAAGGGCGTCGACCATCGCGGCCGGCGCCCTTTTTGTACCACCACAAAGAGAAAGGACACCTTTGCGGTGGTTGGCGGTTAGGCGGAAGGAAGGCCCGGGGTGTTGGGGGCCTGTTGCGGCTTGACGTGGGCGTTGCGCCAGATGATCTGAATGAGATAGCCCAGCATAAAGACGAAGGCTACGCCGCTGATAAAGTTGCCCATAAGGGGAAGTGCCGTAAGGGCGCCGGCGATGGCGCCGCCCACAGCGGCCATGGCGTAGCGGTTCTGGCTGTGCCCGACCATGCGTGCGATCGCGGTGCCCGCAAAGGCCGCCGAGACCAGGGCGATGCCGATGACGCCGCACATCAGGGCTCCGGCGAGCGACAGGCCGGCAATCGAGATGATGAGCAGCAAGATGGCGGGAACGGCGGCTACCGTGCCCAAAAGACCGCTCACCCACAGCGGGGCGGGGTGCTGGTGAAGCATGCCGGCCGCGCTGGCTGTTGCACGCGGAAAGACGAGCTCAAGGAGAATCGCGACAAAGCAGGTGGAAAGAGCTGCGGCAACGATGCCGCCGATGACGTCGTTGACGGTGGAGGTATCCTCGTTCTCGGTGCGGTCGATCTTGAGGGCTCCCACTTTGGCGCCGTCGGCGCGTTCGGGATCCTGTGAGACATGGGCGTTTACGGTACCGGTGATGTTGGCGTTTTTGCCGAGCACCAGCTTGTCGGCCCAGACCTCAACATCGCCATCGACAGTGCCGTCGATGGTTACCGTACTGCCCGCGAGCGCTGCCGACTTGGCGGAGCCGCGCAGGGCAACCGTCTCACCTACGGCATAGAAGCAATTGGCGGTACTGCCGGAGTTAAGTACGACGTGCTGAGCGGCAACTGTCACGCTTCCATCAATGGTGGTCTTGGCGATATCGATGGTGCGCGCCGCCAGGCGAACGGCGCCGCCTACGGTGCAGTCGCGAATCGACAGGCTTTCGCCGGCGGCGATGATATCGCGGTCGATGGACGCGTCGTCCAGGCTAAGGCTTTGACCGGCCCAGTACAGATCGCCCCCGACGCCGGATGGACTGGAATCCCCGTCGGACACGAAAACATTGCCCGCGGTGTCGGTGCCGGCGAATGCCATGGAAGGCAGCGCGGTAAACGCCAGCGCGATAAGCGCGAAGGCCATAATGAGGTGTCCGCGCATATTGTGATGTTGCGCCGCCGCGGGTTGGTTGTGAGGCATGGTGAATCCTTTGCTTGGTGATTTGCATACGCCCAATATGGTACCCATTGCGCCTTCGCTCTAAAAGAAACTCGCGGTTGCAGTATTCTGCATGGGCAATTGCCTACGTAAGGCGTCGCGGGATATCGGGCCTGCGGCCGGTTGTAGATAGGCTGTCACCTTGCGATGGGCCGGGCCGTGCTATCTATTTTTTACGATGTAGGAAACGCGCGATATCGTCCTCGGTGGGGCTTTTGATGTCAAAGCGCAGCGAGAGCCAGCGCAGGCCCATGGTCACTGCGACGCAAACGACCAGCGCGACGACATTGCTGACCAAGCCGCTCATGACAAGGCAAACATAGCTTGCCGATCCAGCGATAGCCGCGATGGCATAGAAGTTGGTGCGCTGGAAAATACCCGGCACCACGCCCATAAAACCATCGCGCAGCATGCCGCCGCCTACCGCGGTAAAAAAGCCCATCATGATGCACACGACCGGTGCAAATCCGTACACGAGCGCCTTATCTGCGCCGGTTGCCGCATAAATACCCACCGAGATGATGTCGAGCAGGGGGATGAGCTTGTCGGGCTTGTCGACGATGGCAGGGAAGATGTAGATGATGGCCGCCGTGGCGATGGACAGTGGCAGCGCCATGGGCTGGTTAAGGATGTAGACGTTGCCCACCTGGAGCGTCATATCGCGCAAAAGACCGCCGCCCAGACCGCAGACCACGGCGAGCGCGACGGCGCCCACCAGATCGAGTTTGTGCTCGCGCGCAACCAGTACACCCGAAATCGACGCCGCGACGACAGCGAACATCTCGAGCCAAAACGGGATGGCAACCATGGCATCCGAGGCGTGTGCGGTAACGATTACAGTGGCGATGACGGGCAAGGTGGGTTCCTTTGGGTAGTTGGATTGGAAAATGCCCGTACATAGTACATGGTTGTGGGAGGTCGTGACCCCATTGCTCGGTAAACGGTCGGAACTGGGCGCGGTCACAGGTTCCAAACATGTACATCAGCATCCAAAAACGACATTTTTTGACATCTTTGGAGGGTGATGTACATGTTTGGAGATCTGGGTTGGTGTTGAACGCCCTGTCGGGTTCGAACCCCCCTCCGCCGCCGTATTTGTCTGTAAGGGAATCAAAACAAAAAAGCTCCCTTTGTTGGGAGCTTTCTCAACCAAAATGGCGGAGGAGGAGGGATTCGAACCCTCGTGACCTTATACAGGCCAAACGGTTTTCGAGACCGCCGCATTCAACCACTCTGCCACCCCTCCGTGTGGGGTAAAAACAAAGCAGGCACAAAGGCCTGCTTTGGAATTAACTGGCGGAGAGTCAGGGATTTGAACCCTGGAGACGCTTTTGACGCCTACACGATTTCCAATCGTGCTCCTTCGGCCACTCGGACAACTCTCCGTTAAATGCGAAAGTCAGTATACACGAGGAATCGCAAAGTGCAAACCAAAAACTTGGCATTTTTTAAATTGCATCGCTCCGTCGTTTGCCCAACCGTGCCGAAACCAATCGATGACCTGCGTAATCGGCCCAGGCGAACTGTTCAAATGAGGTAGTTACGGACGGTCGGGAATCAAGTTTAATCATTCAAAATGTCGCGTTGTACCGCTGGTATGCATTTTGCGACCGCAGCCATGCTGCGAGCGACTTGCGGTTATCTGGCAGAAAGTCGGTATGTACCCGCCCTTGTCCTCAAATCCGTCAAGCTCTTGGACAGCATTTGGTTGGAATACGCAAGAAAGGCCGTGCGAGTATGGGCATATGTGGAGGTCATGAGGTTGTAGCTGCATATTCTTGCAGCCTGGGAGGTTGAAAGATACTATTACCAAGTCTTTTCCTGCTTCAGGCGCACCTTCACGACCTGAAGCCACATTTGTCCAGAGGAGGTGACAATATGAAGGCTTATGAACTGCTGTTCTTTGTTGACCCGTCGCTCGACCCCGAGACTCGTCTCGCTGTTATGAAGCGTATCGATACCACGATCGCTGAGGGCGCTGGCAAGGTCGACTCCGTTGACGAGTGGGGCAAGCGCAAGCTCGCCTACGAGATCAACGACCTCACCGATGGTGACTACACCCTCATCAACTTCCACGCAGATCCTACCCAGATCGCCGAGCTTGATCGCGTCCTGCGCATCACCGACGCTGTGGTCCGCCACATGATCGTCCGTCGCGACGACCAGGAGTAAGACTGTCGTTTTGGACTGGGCTTGTGCCCCAAGAGGAAGTAGTGAGTAATGAGCATCAATCGAGTGAACATCACCGGTAACCTCACCCGCGATCCCGAGCTGCGCGCCACTGCCGGCGGAACCCAGGTTCTGTCCTTTGGCGTCGCCGTGAACGATCGCCGCCGCAATGCGCAGACTGGCGAGTGGGAGGACTATCCCAACTTTGTCGACTGCACTATGTTCGGCACCCGCGCCGAGGCCGTGAGCCGTTTCCTGGCAAAGGGAAACAAGGTCGCGATCGAGGGCAAGCTGCGCTACAGCTCTTGGGAGCGCGACGGTCAGCGCAGGAGCAAGCTTGAGGTCATCGTCGATGAGATCGAGTTTATGAGCTCCCGTGGTGGCCAGGGTGGCTACGATCAGGGCGGTTACGCCCCCGCAGCTCCCGCGCCCGCAGCACGTCCTGCCGCACCGGTGGCTACGCCGCCCGCGGTCGATGTCTACGATGAGGACATCCCGTTTTAAGGGTTGTTCACCTATTTTTGAGTGAGAGGCGGCTTCGGTTCGCCGAAGTTGCCAAATGAAAGGTATTTTGACATGGCTAATGATTTTTCTGCACGTCAGCCGCGTCGTAAGTACTGCCAGTTCTGCAAGGAGAACACTGAGTTCATCGACTATAAGGACACTCAGCTTCTCCGTAAGTACATGACCGACCGTGGCAAGATCAAGCCCCGTCGCGTCACTGGCGCTTGCACGCAGCATCAGCATGACATCGCCAACGCCATCAAGCGTGCCCGCGAGATGGCTCTCCTGCCGTACACCGTCCCCGTGGTTTCCTCTCGTGGCAACCGCGACCGCGGCTAAGAAGGGAGACGCATCATGAAGGTTATTCTTCTCGATGAGATCAAGGGCAAGGGCGGCGAGGGTGACGTCGTAGAGGTCGCTCAGGGTTACGCTGAGAACTTCCTGTTCCCCAAGAAGCTCGCTGTTGCCGCCACCAAGGGCAACCTCAAGCAGCTTGACGAGCGTCGCAACAACATCGCCAAGCGCGAGGCCGTCCGTCTGGCTACCGCCAACGAGACCAAGGCTGCCCTCGAGGGCAAGCAGGTCACCGTTGACGTCAAGGTCGGCGACGAGGGCATCCTCTTTGGCTCTGTCACCGCCGCTATGATCGCTGACGCCATCAAGGATCAGCTCGGTATGGACATCGACCGCAAGCGCGTCGAGCTCGGTAAGCCCATCAAGGTTGCCGGTGCCCACACCGTTGCCATCTCGCTGTACCGCGAGATCAAGGCCGAGGTTGTCGTTCTCGTCGGCGTTACCGCCGAGGAGCTCGCTGCCGAGGCTGAGGTCGAGGAGGCCGCTGAGGTCGCCGAGGCCGAGACCGCCGAGGTCGAGACCGAGGCTGCTGCCGAGTAGCATTTGCTGCAACGCAACAATCTTGTTCTAAGAAGGGCGCTCTGGGAGACCGGGGCGCCCTTTTATTTTTTGCGCTGAGTGGGCGTCACGTCATACATTGAGATGCAGTTCCACATAAGCGTTGTGTTAGACCGCTTTGGATAAGTGTCCTATGCACAGTACACGCAGCAGGACCCCCAATTGCGACAATTCCATCATCAGGAAAGATGGAGGTTGCAATGGAAGACGTGCTCACCCAGCTGACGAGGCAGTTCCTCCCGCAGATGACGGCTGCCGAGAAGAGCAGGGCCCTGAGATCGCTCAAGGCGCTGATAGACGCGGAGCTTTTCGACCTTGCGGCAAGCGAGGGGGCGGAAGACGATCCCGACAGAGCCTGCCCCTGGTGCGGCTCCCCGCATTACGTGAAGAGGGGGCGAGACGGGCGCGGCCGTCAGCGGTTCCTCTGCCGAGGGTGCGCCAGAACCTTCACCGACGCCACCATGCGCATCTTCTCCACCACCAAGCTCGACAGGTCGGCCTGGATGAGGTTCGCGGAGTGCCACGTGGACAAGCTCCCGCTGCGCGAGTCGGCGGAAAAGTGCGGCGTGTGCCTCAAGACGGCGTTCTTCATGCGCCACAGGCTGCTCGAGGCCATGGCCAAGCGCATGCCCGCCTTCCGCGTGGAGGCCGGTGGCGGGGCCGAGCTCGACGAGTGCTTCTTCAGGGAGAGCTTCAAGGGAAACCGCTCCAGGTCGGAGTCCGGCATGCCCAGGAAGCCCCGCACAAGGTCGCAGGGAACCGACGGGCACGAGAAGATATGCGTGCTCACCGGCATCAACGACGCCGGCGACATCTTCTACGAGATCGCGGGGAGGGGCGGCCTCGACGAGGCGGCAGCCAGGGAGCTGCTCGCCGACAAGCTCGTGGTCGGCGCGATAATCTCGACGGACCGTGCGCACGTGTACCGCCGCGTCCTGCCCGCCCTCGGCGTCGGCGAGCACATCGCCAGCAAGAGGGAGGAGCACGCCATCAACAGGGTGAACAGCCTCCACTCCCAGATGAGGCACTTCATCGGCAGGTTCCGGGGCGTCTCCACGAGACGCCTCGAGAACTACCTCGCCTGGTTCAAGTGGACGTGGTGCTTCAAGGTCCGCAGGAGCGCGGACGAGCTCGCCGAGCTCATAGTGAGGCAGGCGGCCCGCGGCACGTACGAGAAGACCTGGCGCCAGTACAAGGTGACCCCCTATCCGTTCTACGAGTACTGGATCAAGCAGGCGAAATGGGACTCGCGTGCGCGGAGGGCCATATACGGCGTGGCGTGATGTCCAGGGCGGTCTGGCGCAGCGCATCTGCGGCAAGCGCTGAAGTCGTGACCCGATGCAAAAAGCAACAGCTAGCGATATTCTTCGGGAACGTCGAAACCGTACTCACGGCATAGGAGCATGACATCGTGGACGTCGTGCTCGTCATGCTGATAGCCCAAGTGAAACAACAGCTGGCTTTCGGGGTCGATGCACGACACCTCCACCTCGCCGATGCGCCCCCTCCCCGAAAAGACCTCCCCGGGAAAACGATCTCCCTGATACAGAATATCGCCATTCTCGGCGAAATCGAAGCAATGCAGGTCGACGATGCGCCCCGCCTCGTCTTGCCACACCGTGTGATCTTCGGTGGTGAAAGATGCAGCCACCTCGGAAAACCCCTCATCAGCAATTAGATCCACGAACCTTTGGTAATCCCCGCGCTGAACGAACAGGTCGATGTCGTTATGAGCCCTGGTCTCACGCCCGACAAGCGCATCGACGCCCCAGCCGCCATCAAGATATACGCCAATGCCCGCACCTGCGGAAAGGCCGATTATCCAACACGCATCATCCTTGGTGACCATAGGAGCTCCTTCGCTTTCGCCTGCTATTTAAGCAAGAAAGATTATAGGAAAAGTCCCAGTATCCAAAGTGGTCTAACACAACGCACATAAGGGACCGTTCATCCGTTTGGTTCGGTGATGATTATTAAGGCGCGCCTCGATTTAAAGCTGTGGCTGATACTATGGATGCTCGCAAGCGATATGAATGAGGATGCTCATGGCATACGACGATAGGGAGACATGGCTGACGGTCGAGGACCGCGGCTCCAAGTTGGGTCTCCCCCAAAACCAAGATGCAGAGGCCAACGTACTGGCCGCCATGCTGCTATCGCCCGAGGTGGTCGAAGAAGCCCAGGTCGAGCTGCAGCCCGACGATTTCTACCGGCCCATTCATAAGACCATCTATACCGCGATGGTCGATATGTACAACAGTCGCATTCCCATCGACTCCATCTCGCTGATCGATTACCTGCGAAGCATCAACAAGCTCGATGCCGTGGGCGGCGAGGCGTACATTTTGGAGCTGATGGGTCAGACCCTGTCGCTCGTCAACTGGCAGCACCATGCCGCCATCGTTCGTCGCGACTCGATGCTGCGTGAGCTGATTGGCGCCACCAACGAGATTAACGCGCTGGCCTATAACGCCCCCACCGATACCAAAGAGGTCGTGGAGCTGGCCGAGAGCAAGCTGCTCAAGGTTACGGCGCGCGAGGTTAAGTCGAGCTACAAGACACTGACCGAGTTTATGGTCGAGGCCTATAACGAGGCCGAGGAAGTGTGCCAGGCCGGTGGCCAGGCAGCGGGCGTTCCCACGGGCTTCCCGTCACTCGATCGCATGCTTATGGGCTTCCGCGAGGGCCAGCTCATCATTATCGGCGCCCGCCCCGCCGTGGGTAAGACCTCGTTCGCTCTAAACCTGGCGCTCAATGCCGCCGCTGCGGGCTACACCGTCGGCTTTTTCTCGCTGGAGATGTCGGGCAAGGAAATTGCCCAGCGCCTGATTTGCGCCTATGCCATGATTTCGATCAGTGATTTTCGCATGGGTCGCATTAGCCCCGAGCAGTGGGCCAATATCAACGAGGCCACGCAGACCTTGTCCAAGCTCGATATTCTGATTGACGATACGCCCGGCACCACGGTGACCGAGATTCGCGCCAAGAGCCGCCGCATGCTCCACAACAAGGAGAAGGCCATCATTATCTTGGACTACCTGCAGCTGGTGAGTCCTCCGCCAGGACGCCGTTCCGAGAGCCGCACCGTCGAGGTCTCCGAAATGTCTCGTGGCTTAAAGATTATGGCCAAGGAACTCAAGATCCCACTGATCGCGCTATCTCAGCTGTCGCGTCAGGTCGAATCCCGTACCGGCAAGCGCCCGCAGCTTTCCGACCTGCGCGAATCGGGCTCCATCGAGCAGGACGCCGATATCGTCATGTTCTTGGACCGTTCCGCCGACGAGGCTGAGGCCTCGCGCGACGACCGACCCGACGAGGGCGTCACGCGTATTGTCGTGGCCAAGAACCGTTCGGGCCCGATCGGTGACGTCGACCTGATGTTCCTGCCGGCATCTACCAAGTTCTATGAGCTTGATGGGGTGCATACCGAGGAGTAGGACAGGCGCCCGTTGCACGGGTATACTGGGAATGTTTTGTGCTTCTGCCCGCCGTGTGGCGCGCAGACAGTCCATGTATGTAAGGAGTAAACATGCCGTCAACCGTTTTGGTCGGTGCCCAGTGGGGCGATGAGGGCAAGGGTAAGATCTGCGACCTGATCGCCGGCGACTTCGATGCCGTCGTGCGCTATTCGGGCGGCAACAACGCCGGGCACACCATCGTTGTCAACGGCAAGAAGTACGGCCTGCACCAGGTGCCCTCCGGCATCATGTACGCCGACCACGTGTCGGTGATTGGCAACGGCTGCGTCGTCAACCCCAAGGTTGTCCTTGAGGAGATCGACATGTTCGAGGCCGATGGCATCACCACCAAGAACCTCAAGATCAGCGGCAACGCACACGTGATCATGCCGTATCACGTCGACCTGGACGGCGCCTTTGAGCAGAAGCTCGGCAAGAAGAGCATCGGTACCACCAAGCGCGGCATTGGCCCGTGCTATCAGGACAAGATGGCCCGTATTGGCCTTCGTATGCAGGACATGCTGGATGAGGAGCTCTTCCGCGACAAGCTGGAAACCGCTCTTGCCCGCGTGAATCCCGAGCTCGAGCTGCTTTACGGCCTGCCCACCTACACCGTGGACCAGATCTGTGAAGAGTACCTGCCCATGGCCGAGCGTCTGCGCCCGTACATCACCGAGACGAGCCTGCTGCTCAACAACATGATCGATGAGGGCAAGACCCTGCTCTTTGAGGGCGCCCAGGCAACATTGCTCGATATCGACCATGGCACCTATCCGTTTGTCACATCTTCTAATTGCACCGCCGGCGGCGCGATCACCGGTTCTGGTGTTGGCATGAAAAACGTCGACCGCGTGCTGGGCGTCATGAAGGCCTACATCACCCGCGTCGGTGCAGGTCCCATGCCCACTGAGCTTTCCTACGAGTCCGAGGCCGGCCATACGCTGACCGAGGAGGGCTATGAGTACGGCGTGACCACCGGTCGCCGTCGTCGCTGCGGCTGGTTTGACGGTCCCATCGCCAACTACGCCTCGCGCGTCAACGGTCTTACCGACATCGCCCTGACCAAGCTCGACGTGCTTTCGGTCTTCGACACCATTAAGGTGTGCGTGGCCTATGACGTCGACGGCGAGCGCTACACCAGCGTGCCCGAGCACCAGGTGCGCTTTGAGCATGCCAAGCCCATCTACGAGGAGCTTCCCGGCTGGAAGTGCGATATTACCGGCTGCCGCAGCTTTGAGGAGCTGCCGCAGGAGGCTCAGGACTACGTGGCATTTGTCGAGGATCTGGCGCACACGCGCGTGACGTTTGTCGGTGTTGGCGCCGGCCGCGAGCAGATCATCAACCGATTCTGGAAGTAATCGGCGTTATTTGGTTATTGCGATATACCCCTTCGCAGCCCGGACGGGCGGCCGAGGGGTATATTTGCTTGTAATGGGCCCGCATGGTTGACGGGCCGTTAATCCATAGAGGAGGCACCCTTGAAGGCGGACACTCAAACCATCGACATCCTGTTGTTGGGCAGCGGCGGCCGCGAGCATGCTTTGGCAGCCAAGCTCGCGGCATCACCGCGCGCCGGCAAGCTCTACATCGCCCCGGGCAACGGCGGCACCGCGAGCTGCGGCGAGAATGTGGTTCTCGACGATTGCGATCCTGCTGCCGTGGCGGCGTTTGCACAGAGCCACGGATGCGGACTCGTGGTGATTGGCCCCGAGGCTCCGCTCGTGGCGGGCGTGGCCGACGCCGTGCGCGCGGCGGGTATTCCCTGCTTTGGCCCGGGTGCCGAGGGCGCTCAGATGGAGGGCTCTAAGCTGTTCTCCAAGCAGCTCATGGAGCGCGCGGGCATTCCGACGGCCGCCTACGGCTCGTTTACCGACGAGGCTTCGGCTCTCGCCTATGTGCGCGAGCAGGGCGCTCCGCTGGTCGTGAAGGCCGACGGTCTTGCCGCGGGCAAGGGCGTTATTGTGGCAACCGAGCTTTCGCAGGCCGAAGAGGCCGTGCGCGAGTGCTTTGGCGGCACCTTTGGCGACGCCGGCAACACCGTGGTTATCGAGGAGATGCTCGTTGGCCCCGAGTGCTCGCTGCTGGCCTTTACCGACGGCAAGACCGTGCGTCCCATGGCCACCTCGCAGGACCACAAGCGCGCGCTTGAGGGCGACCTTGGTCCCAACACGGGCGGCATGGGCGTCTACAGCCCGGTGCCCATCGTGACCGACGAGGAGCATGCCACCATGGTGAAGGTCATGGAGCAGACCGTGGCCGAGCTCGCTGCCGAGGGCATCGATTACCGTGGCTGCCTGTACGGCGGCTTTATGCTTACCCCCGCCGGCCCCAAGGTGCTGGAGTTTAACGCCCGCTTTGGCGACCCCGAGACGCAGGTCGTGCTGCCGCGCCTTAAGAACGACTTGGTCGAGGTCATGCTTGCCTGCGCCAACTGCGAGCTCGACCAGATTGAGCTCGATTGGCGTGACGAGTGGGCGGTGGCCGTTGTCCTGACGAGCGCGGGTTATCCCGGCAGCTACGAGAAAGGCAAGGTCATCACCGGCATCGAGGATGCCGAGGCCATGGAGAACGTGACCGTGTATCACGCCGGCACCGCCGTGGTGGACGGCCAGCTCGTGACCAACGGCGGCCGCGTGCTCGCCGTGACCGCGCTGGGCGACACGTTCGAGAACGCTCGCAACCTTGCCTACGAGGCTTGCGAGAAGATCGATTTTGAGGGCAAGACCCTGCGTCACGACATTGGCCTGCGCGCGCTGCGCGGCCGCGACGCCTGGGATGCTTAAAATCCGAGAGGAATGAGACGGATGGACGAGAAGAACGAAGAGCTCGTGGACGCGCAAATCGTCGAAGAGGACAGCCGCATGTATGGGCACGCCGAGGGCGAGCCTGGTGGCGAGGTCGCTGACGAGCCGGCGCTGGTGCTGGGCGACGACGACCCGCACGATACCGAGCTGCACGAGAAGATTCTTTCGGAGGAGTGCGCCTGGAAGGGCAAGATCCTCGACGTCCACCGTCTTGAGGTCGAGCTGCCCAACGGTCACCGCAGCGCCCGCGATATCGTTCGCCATCCGGGTGCGGCGGCCGTTGTGGCGCTGACCGAGAGCGGCAAGATCGTACTGGTGCGTCAGTACCGCACCGCCATCGACCGCGTGACGGTTGAGATTCCCGCCGGCAAGCTCGACCCAGGCGAGGACCCGCTCGATTGTGCCAGGCGCGAGCTGCATGAGGAGACGGGCTTTAAGGCCGGGCGCATTCGCTTTTTAACGTCGATTGTCACGACCTGCGGTTTTTGCGACGAGATTATTCACATCTACCTGGCCACCAAGCTCGAGTTCGATGCGCCCAACCCCGACGATGACGAGTTTGTCAACGTTGACCTGGTGCCGCTGCACGAGCTGATCGATGCCGTGCTCGACGGCAAGATCGAGGATGCCAAGACCGTCGTGGGCGCACTTGCCTGCGACAGCATCGCGCACCGCCTTGGTGGTTCTGAGCTGTAACGAGTGGGGATAGCCCTGGGACAAGTGCTACTGATTGCTTTGTCCCAGGGTCTTACGTTGCTGATATTTCTTTGAGGATCACATGCTGAAGCGTTTTCTGTCTTACTACAAGCCCCAGATGGGGCTTTTTGTTGCCGATACCATTTGCGCCCTGGTGCTCGCCGCCATTGACCTGGCGTTTCCCATTATCCTGCGCAATCTGTGCGGCGGGCTGTTTACCCAGGGCCAGACTGCCATTATGCAGGCGCTCGGTATGATCGCGGTGGGACTGGTGCTGATGTATGCCACCCGCTGCGCCTGCCGCTACTTTGTGAGCTATTGGGGCCACGTGATGGGCGCGCGCATGGAGTCCAAGATGCGCGAGGACTTGTTCGATCAGTACGAGCGTTTTAGCTTTGCGTACTTTGATCGCAACAGCTCGGGTGACATGATGAGCCGCGTGGTCAACGACCTGTTCGATATCTGCGAGGCGGCGCACCACGTGCCCGAATGGATCATTATTTGCGGTATCGAGATCATTGGCTCGTTTGTGATTCTGTTTACCATTGCGCCGGTGCTCGCGCTCGCCATGGCCGTGGTGACGGCGGTGTTCGCGGTCATTATGTTTTGGCAGAATATGCGCATGCGCGAGGTCTTTAGCGATAACCGCAAAAAGATCAGCGGCATCAATGCGCAGCTGCAGGATTCGCTGGCGGGCATGCGTGTGGTCAAAAGCTTTGCCAATGAGCAGACCGAACGCTCTAAGTTCCGTGCCTCTAACGATCGCTACCTTTCGTCCAAGGAAAACATGTATCACGCCATGGGCGTCTACACCGCGACGTATGGTCTGCTCTCGGGCGTGCTCTATGTGATCGTGGTGCTGCTGGGCGGTTGGCTCGTTGCCCAAGGCCAGCTGCAGGCGGTCGATATGGCAACCTTCGCGCTCTACATTTCGCTGTTCTGCACGCCGCTTGAGACGCTCGTCAATTCGGCCGAGACGTATCAGAAAGCCATCGCCGGCTTTAAGCGCATGGACGAGGTGCTCTCGACTGTCCCCGATATTCAGGATAAGCCGGGTGCTGCGGATCTGCAGGTGACGGCCGGCGCTGTTGAGTATCGCGACGTGTGCTTTAGCTACGAGGATGTCGAGCTGGGCGCGGGCGACGGCACGCGTCCCGTTATCGACCATATGGATCTGTCCATTAAGCCCGGTCAAACCATCGCTTTGGTTGGTCCCTCGGGCGGCGGCAAATCAACGACTTGTTCGCTGTTGCCGCGCTTTTACGACGTTGCCGCCGGCTCCATTAGCATTGACGGCCAGGATGTGCGCGACGTGACGCAGCGTAGCCTGCGCCAATCCATCGGCCTGGTGCAGCAAGATGTCTATCTGTTCGACGGAACGATTGGCGAGAACATCGCCTATGGCAAGCCGGGCGCCACGGCAGAAGAAATCGCCGAGGCGGCCCATCGCGCCAACATCGATGCTTTTATCGAGTCGCTTCCGCAGGGCTATGACACCGTGGTGGGCGAGCGCGGCAGCCGTCTTTCTGGTGGTCAAAAGCAGCGCGTCGCCATCGCGCGCGTGTTTCTCAAAAATCCCAAGATCCTTATTTTGGATGAGGCGACCAGTGCTCTGGATAACGAGAGCGAGGAGGCGGTGCAGGAGTCGCTCGAGCGCTTGGCGCGTGGCCGCACCACGATCATCATCGCTCACCGTCTCTCGACCATTAAGCATGCCGACGAGATTGCGACCGTTGAGCATGGTCGCGTTGTGGAACGTGGCACGCACGAGGAGCTTCTCGCCCGTGGCGGCACTTATGCCCGTTACTATCGAATGCAGTTCGAAGGTGCGCGTGCGCACGAGCTCGACTGATTGATATGACAGGAAGGTTATGGCTGATAAGAACCATCTGACTCCGGAAGAAGTGACGGAGTTATTCTCCGAAATCGATGCATCCGGCGTCTTGGATCCTACACTCGCCAAAAAGCGTACCGAGCGCATGCGCGAGAAAGAGTCTGCCGTCAAACGCGGTGACAAGGCGACACTGGCGCGGCTGCGCAGCGAGGATCGCGCGAGCCAGGCAAAACATATCGACCCGCTGTCCGAGGACGATCCTTCGGGTTCGCAGGTGAGCCATACCATTACGAAGACTGCCATGGTCGTTGTTATCGGCATCCTGGTGCTGATTGTGGGCATGCAGATCGGCTACGGCGTGATGCGACGCCTGAACACCGCGAACCTCTCCGAGAGCGTTTCGGTGGATACCGTCTCGACCGCGCTCAAAGGTGGACTTGAATGGGGCAACGGCTTTACGCAGTTCCCGCTCGATTTTACCGTCGACGAGGCCGACGAGGGTACGGGCACGGTTGAGGTGACGGTGCTGGACACGTCTTCTGCCAATGAACTCGAGTTGCTGTCCAACGGTCAGATTCAGGCGGCGGCGCTCGCAACCAACGCCCTGCTCAACGACAAGATTGACCGTGTGGTGTATAACGTCCACGCCTATATCGACGAGGACAGCAGGATTCAGCATGATTCCTTCTTTGGCATGTTTCCCGCCCAGGGCCACCAGAGCGCCATCCTGACGTTCGTCTGGACCAAGAGCTCTTCCAACGCCACCAATATCGACTGGAAGATGCGTATCGTGAGCATGGATGACACCATTGCCGAGCGTATTCAGAAACAGGTGAACTCGGTATCGTCGCTCATCGAGGACCCGGCGGTGAGCCAGACTAAGATTGACGAGGAAAAGGCCGAACGTGACCTGGAGCACCGCCTTCACGGCCGCGAGATTTTCCGCGGCGGCAAGCTTGGCCGCACCCCGTCCGAATTACTTGAGCAGGACAAGCAAAAGTAGTCCGCAGCCACATAGAACGATGACATCCCGCGTGAGCCACAAGCCCGCGCGGGATCATTTTTCTGGGACGGGGATTAAAAAATTATTCTGTCATGTATGCGGTTGGCGAGTAGTCAATTTGGGACGGGGCTATTTTAGCTACCCCGGCTGGTGGCACGACGGTTAGGTTGATTGACGGACGGGGCAGCTAAAATAGCCCCGTCCCAAATTGACTACTCAGCGACAAAGCTCTGCTTTCAGAATGATTTTTTAATCCCCGTCCCAGAAAAATCATTATGCATAAGAAGTCATAATTATCATTTTGTAAACAATTCTATGTAATTAACGCCATACGGCATGCTTACGGTTAGAATACCGCGAGGCCTAACTACACACCTTTAAGCCGGTCCCGAGAGACCGGGAAGGAGAACTATGGCGAACAACCATATTGCGGGCGCTGCCGCCCGCACCATCGCGCCCAGCGAACTGTGCCAGCGCATGCTGGCCAAAACCAGCAAGGGTGCTTGCGGTCCCTGCATCCTGTACCTTGAGGATGGGACCATTTTTTATGGCCGTGCATGTGGTGCCGAGGGCACCGCGACCGGCGAAGTCTGCTTCAATACCTCACTCGAGGGTTACTTTGAGGTTATGACCGACCCGAGCTATGCTGGCCAGATCGTTACCATGACCTATCCGCAGATTGGCAACTATGGCATCGATGAGACCGATGTCCAGTCCGCCTTCCCCGGCGATGACGTACGCCCTGTGAGTGCTCCCGCCATGCGCGGCATGATCGTGCGCGACATGTGTGCCACGCCTTCTAACTGGCGCTCGGACGTCAGCGTGCCGGAGTACCTGCGCGCACACGGCATCGTCGCTATCGAGGGCGTCGACACCCGAGCCCTGGTGCGCCACCTGCGCGACAATGGCTCCAAGATGGGCATTATCTCGACCGAGGTCCTCGATATCGACGAGCTTGCCGAGCGCTTGGCCTCTGCTCCCACGCTGGTGGGGGAGAACCTGGTCAAGACCGTGAGCTGCCTTGCGCCCCATCCGTTCGCCGGAAGCGATCTGCCTGCCGAGCATGGCTTTGCGCTTGCGGCCCCCGCTCCCGCCCGCCACAACGTGGTCGCGTACGACTGCGGTGTCAAGCGTGGCATCCTGGAGGGTCTGGTCCGTGCTGGCTGCGACCTCACCGTCGTGCCGTGGGATACACCCGCGCGTCAGGTACTCGACATGAATCCCGATGGCGTCTTTTTGTCCAACGGTCCCGGTGACCCCGATGCCGTGGTAGAGACCTACGAGCAGGTGCAGCAGCTGATCGGCAAGGTGCCCGTCTTTGGCATTTGCTTAGGTCACCAGATGATTAGCTTGGCATGCGGTGCCCAGATGGAAAAGCTCAAATTCGGTCACCGTGGCGGTAACCAGCCGGTTATGAACCTGGTCAGCCGCCGCGTGGAAATTACCGCTCAAAACCATGGCTTTGGCCTGCTGTTCCCCAGCTTGGGCAAGCTTGTCCCCGAGCTTTCGGGCGGCGAGACCGAGCATGCGGCCGACGGCGATCTGCGCGTCTGGGTGCGCCGTGGTATCGCGCCCGTCGTGATGAACGAGCGCTTTGGCCGCATTCGCCTGACGCATGTGAACCTCAACGACGGCACCGCCGAGGGCATTCAGCTGCTCGACGCCCCGTGCTTCTCGGTCCAGTACCACCCCGAGGCCTCGCCCGGCCCCACCGATGCCCACTATCTCTTTACCGCCTTTACGCGACTCATGGACGGCGAGGAGAACTACCTGGACATCGACACCGCGAAGGACCGCCTGCAGGGCTGGAACTTTGCCGACAATGGTTCCGCCACGACCGAGACCGAGGAGAACTAACATGCCTAAGCGTACTGACATCAAGCGTATCCTCGTCATTGGCTCGGGCCCCATCGTCATTGGCCAGGCCTGCGAGTTCGATTACTCCGGCGCCCAGGCCTGCAAGGTGCTCAAGGAGGATGGCTTTGAGGTCATCCTGGTCAACTCCAACCCGGCGACCATCATGACCGACCCGGGCCTGGCCGACCGCACCTATGTCGAGCCCATCACCGCCGAATTTATCGAGCGCGTGATCAAGAAGGAGCGCCCGGACGCGCTGCTGCCCACGCTGGGCGGCCAGACCGGTCTGAACGCCGCCGTCGAGCTGGCAAAGGACGGCACGCTCGACCAGTACGGCGTCGAGATGATCGGCTGCGACCTTGCCGCCATCGAGCGCGGCGAGGACCGCAAGCTCTTTAACGAGGCCATGGCTGAGATCGGCCTGGAGGTCGCGCGCTCGGGCTATGCCTACAGCGTGGCCGACGCCGAGGCCATCGCCGAGCGCGTGGGATATCCCTGCGTGCTGCGCCCGAGCTTTACCCTGGGCGGCGCCGGCGGTGGCATCGCGCACACCCACGAGGAGCTCGTCTCCATCGTGAGCCAGGGCCTTGAGCTTTCGCCCGCCCACGAGGTACTGGTCGAGGAGTCCATCGAGGGTTGGAAAGAGTACGAGATGGAGGTCATGCGCGACCACGCCGGCAACGGCATCATCGTGTGCTCCATCGAGAACCTCGACCCCATGGGCGTGCATACCGGCGACTCCATCACCGTGGCGCCGGCGCAGACCCTCTCCGACCTTGAGTATCAGCGCATGCGTGTCGCCTCGCTCGCCATTCTGGAGAAGATCGGCGTCGAGACCGGTGGCTCCAACGTGCAGTTTGCCGTGAACCCGCAGACCGGTCGCCTGATCGTCATCGAGATGAACCCGCGCGTGAGCCGTTCGTCCGCACTGGCCTCCAAGGCCACGGGCTTCCCCATCGCCAAGGCCGCCGCTCGCCTGGCCGTGGGCTACACGCTCGACGAGATCGTCAACGACATCACCAAAGCCACGCCTGCCTGCTTTGAGCCCACGATTGACTACTGTGTGGTCAAGGTGCCGCGCTTTGCCTTTGAGAAGTTCAAGGGTACCGACCCCACGCTCACAACGCGCATGAAAGCCGTGGGCGAGATCATGGCGATCGGCCGCACCTTTGAGGAGGCCTTTGGCAAGGCCATGCGCTCGCTGGAGGACGGGCATCAGGGCATTTGCGCTGGTGGCAAGGAAGGTGCCGATAAGCTGAGCGACGACGAGCTCGCTCAGGCCGTGGGCACCCCGACTGAGCACCGCATCTTCTTTGTGGTCGAGGCCCTGCGTCGTGGCTGGGATGTCGCGCGCATCCATGCCATCTGCGGCATCGATTCGTGGTATCTCAACCGTATCAACGATATGGTTCAGGTCCAGGAGAGCATTCGCGGCCTGCGCGTGGAGGACATCGACGCCGACGCGATGCGCCTGCTCAAGCAGTATGGCACGAGCGATGCCGAGATTGCCGCGCTGACCGGCTCGGACGAGCGCTTTGTTCGCGCTTACCGTAAGGGCCTGGGCGTGGTTCCCAGCATGAAGACGGTCGACACCTGCGCTGCTGAGTTCTCGAGTGCCACGGAGTATCACTACAAGACCTACGAAAACATCTACCGCACGAGCGCGGTCGCCAAGAAGTGCGTTGCCCCCGACGAGACCACGCCGGCAGATAAGCCCAAGGCGATGATTCTGGGTGCCGGCCCCAACCGTATCGGCCAGGGTATCGAGTTTGACTACTGCTGCGTGCACGCGAGCTACGCGCTGGCGGCCCGTGGCTTCGAGACCATCATGGTCAACTGCAACCCCGAGACCGTCTCGACCGACTACGACACGTCCGATCGTCTGTACTTTGAGCCGCTCACCTACGAGGACGTCATGGACGTTATCGATGTTGAGCGCCCCGACGGCGTCGTGGTGACGCTCGGCGGCCAGACCCCGCTTAAGCTGGCGCGCATGCTCGAGGAGAGCGGCGTGAACATCATGGGTACCAAGCCCGATGCCATCGATTTTGCCGAGGACCGCGAGCGCTTTGCCGCCCTGCTCGACAGACTGGGCATTATGTACCCGCCGGCGGGTCAGGCCACCTCGTTTGAGGAGGCCGAGGCCGTGGCTGCGCATATCGGCTACCCGCTGCTGGTTCGTCCGAGCTATGTGTTGGGCGGCCGCGGCATGATGATCGCCTACGATGCCGAGCATCTGCACGATTACATGGCCGAGGCTGCCCGCATTAGCCCCGACTACCCGGTGTACCTCGACCGCTTCCTGGAGGGCGCGATCGAGTCCGATGTCGATGCCCTGTGCGACGGCGAGGAGGTCTACATCGGCGGTATTCTGGAGCATATCGAGGAGGCCGGTATCCACTCCGGTGACTCCGCGACTTGCATTCCGCCGTTTAGCTTTAGCGAGAGTCTGCAGGCGAAGCTCCGCGAGACCACGCGCCGCATCGCGATGGCGCTGGGAGTTCGCGGCCTGGTCAATGTGCAGTATGCCATCAAGGGCGAGACCGTCTACGTGATCGAGGCCAACCCGCGTGCCAGCCGTACCGTGCCGTTTATCTCCAAGGCCACCGGCGTGCCGCTGGCCAAGTGCGCGGCGCGCATCATGGCGGGCGATTCCATCGCGAGCCTGGGCCTGCCGAGCGACGAGCGCCAGCTGGACTGCTTCTGCATGAAGGAAGCCGTTATGCCCTGGGGTCGTTTCCCGGGAGCCGACGTTATCCTGGGGCCCGAGATGAAGTCGACGGGCGAGGTCATGGGTGTCGCCAAGAGCTATCCCGAGGCATACGCCAAGACACAGCTGGCGATTGACTACAAACTGCCTGATCCGAGCGCTGGCAAGGTGTTCATTAGCGTGTGCGATCGCGACAAGCGCCATATCCTTTCGGTCGCCCGTATCCTGCGCTATCTGGGCTTTGACATCTGCTCTACCGAGGGTACGGCGCGCGTGCTGCGCGGCGGCAACGTGACGTGCGAGATTGTGGAGAAGATCAGCGGCCCGCACGACGGCGAACGTCCCAACATCGGTGACCTTATCGCCGATGGCAAGATCGCGGTGATCATCAATACGCCGTACGGCCCGGGCTCGCGCGGCGACGGCTATCTGCTGCGCACCGAGGCCGTCCGTCGTGGCGTGACCTGCGTGACGGCGATGTCTGCCGCCAACACGTATGTGAGCGCCATCGAGGCTGTGCGCGAGGACCAGCAGGGTCACGGCAGTGCCAACGACATGGGCATGGACGTCATCGCCCTGCAGGACCTGCCGCAGTACACGGTGTAGGTCGAGCTGTCCGGGCGGGGGGGGGGGGGGGGGGGGGGGGGGGGGGGGGGGGGGGGGGGGGGGGGGGGGGGGGGGGGGGGTGGCGGGGGGCGGGTCTCTCGAC